>CAMEWZ010000049.1 GCA_945946745.1 uncultured Clostridia bacterium
CTTTACATAAGATACTTTGTGTGATACAATATTATTGCCAATATGCGGCAATGAAACCACGACTTCATCACAAGGAGAGGATATTCCTTGGCCAGATATGAAATCAACGGTGGCCATCCCCTAAACGGCACCGTCACCATCAGCGGCGCTAAGAACGCGGCTGTGGCCATTCTCCCGGCGGCGCTGCTGGTCAGTGGAACCTGCCGGATTGAGAATGTGCCCAATATTTCTGACGTCCGAATTCTGACCAGTATCTTAGACCGGATGGGCGCAAAGATTGCCAGCCCGGAAGAAGGCGTAATCGAAATCGACTGCTCCGAGGTTCAGTGTTCTGAGCCAGACGCCACTCTGGTCACCAGAATGCGGGCCAGCTATTATCTCATGGGCGCCCTATTGGGACGCTTCGGCAAAGCCCATGTGGCCCTGCCCGGCGGCTGCAACTTTGCCTCCCGCCCCATCGACCAGCACATCAAGGGCTTCCTGGCCCTGGGCGCGGAGGTGGATGAGACGGAGCAGTATGTGTCCCTGATCCCCAGCGAGGAGGGGCTTCACGGCAATCGCATCAGCCTGGACATGGCCTCCGTAGGCGCGACTGTGAACATCATGCTGGCCGCCACCTTGATTCCCGGACAGACCATCATTGAAAACGCGGCCAAGGAGCCGCATATTGTGGATCTGGCCAACTTCTTAAATACCATGGGCGCCCGAATCACCGGCGCCGGTACCGATACCGTGAAAATCCGGGGCGTCAACTCCTTGAAGGGCGGCACCTATGCCATCATCCCCGACCAGATCGAGGCGGGCACCTACATGGCAGCCGTCACCGCCGCCGGAGGCAATGTGCTGGTGCAGAACGTGATTCCCAAGCACATGGAGTGCATTACCAGCAAGCTCCAGGAAATGGGCGCGAAAATCATCAACTATGACGACGCCATCCGGATCATCCGCACCGGAAAGCTGCGGCAAACCACCGTCAAAACCCGGCCCTACCCCGGTTTCCCCACGGATATGCAGGCCCAGGTCTGTGTGTGCATGGCGCTGGCGGGAGGCGTCAGCCGTCTGACAGAGAGTGTATACGAGACTCGGTTCTTCGGTTACTGCACGGAGCTGGAGAGTATGGGCGCCAACATCCGCATCAACGGCAAAACCGCCACGGTCACTGGCGTGGAGCGGCTCTACGGCGCCACGGTCTGCGCCCACGATCTGCGGGCGGGGGCGGCGCTGGTCATCGCCGGTCTGGCAGCGGAGGGCACCACCTATGTCGAGCACATCCACTTCATTGAGCGGGGCTATGAGCACCTGGTTCGCAAGCTCACCGCCCTGGGTGCGGATATCCGCAGACTGGACGATTGATCCATTTCCATGCGCTTCTCGTTGCGCCGCCATCCGCGGAAACGTTGGCGCATGGGAATTGACTGGGAATTTCGAAGCGTTCTCAGGGAAAAAGCGGCTTGGGGAAACCCAAAGCCGCTTTTTCGCAAGGCTCAATACCGTTCGAAATGGGTCACATCCAGGACAAACAGCACCACGCCGCCGCAGGACACCGGCACCGGAACCGTTTCTCCGTTTAGGGAAGGATCCGCGCCGCTTAAGGTCACGGGCTGGTACTGGGTCTCCACCCGTCTGCCGTAGTGCTTCAGCACTTGAAGCGCTTCCTCCAGGTATTCGTGGTTCAGACCGACCAGAATGGTCACGCTCTGCTTGCGCAGAAAGCCTCCGGTGGAGTGGAGCACTGTGGCATAAAAGCCGTGCTCATTCAGCTCCTCGATGGCATCCCGGTATTCGTCCCCCTGGAGAACCGCCAGGATCATTTTATCGCAGTTCGTATTTTTCATAGGACAAGTCTCCTTTTCCCTATTTTGTTCCTAGTATAGCCGCAGTCGTGTTAATTTTGGCTAAAGAGACGGCTGGCTGGATAAAGATTGTATTATGATTACCGCCGCACTCTGGCGGCGCTGGGAGGAACGGCAAATGCAGGAACCATTCATCCGCACCCAAATGCTGCTGGGTGCAGACGGCCTACAGCGGCTGCAAAAGGCCCGGGTAGCCCTTTTCGGCCTGGGCGGCGTCGGCGGCTATACCCTGGAGGCCCTGGCCAGAAGCGGCATTGGACAGCTGGATCTCATCGACAATGACACCATCAGCCTGTCCAATCTGAACCGGCAGATTCTGGCCACCCATTCCACCATCGGCATGTTCAAGGTCGAGGCCGCCCGGCGGCGGGTGCTGGACATCAACCCAGAGTGTACAGTCAACACATATCCCATTTTTTACACCCCGGAAACGGCAGATCAATTTGATTTTACCCAATACGACTATATTGTGGACGCCATCGACACCGTCACCGGCAAGCTCCAGCTGGTGCAGCGGGCTGTCGAGGCCGGTACGCCCATCATCAGCTGCATGGGCACCGGCAACAAGCTGGATGCCGCCGCTTTTGAGGTGACGGACATCTCCAAAACCACCATGTGCCCCCTGGCCCGGGTCATGCGCCGGGAACTGGGCAAACGAGGCATCCGGCATCTAAAGGTGGTCTACTCCCGGGAAGAGGCTCTGACGCCCACCGGCTGGGAGGAAGAAGCCGCCGCTCTGGGCAAGCGCCAGATCCCCGGCAGTGTGTCCTTCGTCCCCGGCGCGGCAGGACTGCTGCTGGCGGGCACGGTCATCCGGGACATCGCCCTGCCAGCGAATGAATAGCATTCTTCCCTTTACAAGTCGTTCACATTTCGTCTATTTACTTTTTCCAGGAAGAATGGTATAATGCACAAAAGTATCAACAAAAGGAGGCGGTTTGGTGCGCCATTATTTTGAAGAACTGCGGGACTTCTTTAAAAAGGGAGATATGTTCCTGCTGGTTTTGTGTCTGATCGTTTCGGGCTTCGGACTGGTGTGCATTGCCAGTGCTACCTCGGCGGATAAATTCGACGGCAACTTCCGATATCTGGCAGTCCAGACGGTTTCCATCGGCTTGGGTGTTTTGATGTATGCCATGGTGTCCTCCATCGATGTGGATTCCCTGTCGGAGCACCGGGGACTGATGGTGGCGTTCAACTGCTTTTTGCTGCTGCTTCTGATCCCCCTCGGTACCGACCATGGCTCCGGCAACCGAAGCTGGCTGAAGCTTCCTCTTATCAATGTCCAGCCCGCGGAAATCTGTAAAATCACCTATATTCTCATCATGGCATCGGTGATGTCCTCCCACCAAAATACCATATCCCATCCGGTTTCCGTGATTCACATGGGTATGCATCTGATTTTGCTGGTGGGTCTGAACCTGGCGCTGTCTTCCGATATGGGCGTGTCGCTGATTTTCGTGTTTATTTTCATTGGCATGGCCTTTGCAGGCGGTGTCAGTCTTTGGTGGTTCGCGGCGGCCATCGGCTGCATCGCGGCAGCGTTCCCCGTTTTGTGGCAGTTTTTGGGTGACTATCAGAAGAACCGAATTCTAATTCTGTTCGATCCCACCATCGATCCCCAGGGTATCAACGAGCGCTACCACGCCAACATGAACCTAAAATCCATCACCGGCGGCGGCCTCACCGGCCAGGGGCTGTTCAACGGCAACCGTACCCAGGGCGGCAACCTGTTCGCCCAGCATACGGACTATATCTTCTCCTCCATGGGCGAGGAGTTGGGCTTTCTTGGCTGCGTGGCCATCATGCTGCTGGAGTTGGCTATTATCGCCCGGTGCATCTACGTGGGCGTCCGATGCCAGGACTATATGCGGCGGCTGATCTGCTTCGGCGCTGCCTCCGCGCTGATGTTCCAGGTGATGATCAACGTGGGCATGTGCATCGGCGTTATGCCGGTTATCGGTCTGACCCTGCCGCTGATCAGCTACGGCGGCTCCTCCGTGGTTACCATCTTCGCCATGCTTGGCTTGGTGTCCGGCGCCTACGCCCGACCACAAAGCCTCAGCCATGAACGCTACGTCCAACCCTATCGGGGATAACAACAGCCGGGAGCGACGTCTCCCGGCTGCTTTGTTTTGGTCAGCTTGACTTTTGATGTCCAAAGGGCTATACTGCTTGGTACCAAGAAAACAGGAAAGGAGCCCCATCCATGGAGTACGAATCCTCCTTCCAGCCGGACACCTCCCCGGCGGTGCCCCGCTTTTTCCGGCAGCTGGTATCCATGGGCTGCTTGGCTGCGGATACCATCCAGGCCACCCAGGATCATTTTTACGCCGTCCGGAAATCCATTGCCGACATTCTGATTGGCCGGGGAATCACCACCTTCTCCAATGACCAGGATCAAACCCGGGAGTGCGGCAAGTTCTTCGACGACTGGTACCTCTACGCCGTCCCCGGTGGGAAGGACTATGTCTACAGCCTGTTCAAAATGCGGGAGCAGGAGCACAACGCGGAAAAGGGGGAAATCGGAGACGGCGATACCCCCGGCGTGACGGTCAGCTTTATCGCGTTTGACACCGGCGTGCTGTCCGCATGTCTGACGGATCCCTCCCATGCCAACCGCAAGGCGCTGAACCGGGAGATCAACCGGGTGGTCGCCGCCCGGCATCAGCGGCATGATCCGGCGCTGAAGGCCTATTTTGTCCGCACCCAGGCCCAGGGCCCGTATCTCATCGCCCAGTGGTACGTGCGCTTTCTGGCGGAGTTCGCGGAAAACGGGATTCTCCCCGTCCCCCAGGCCTACGCGGCCCAGTACCGGAAAAACAGCACCGGGCGGCTCCCCCGGTTCCTGGAGGAAAACAACGCCGCTGCCGGCCACCCAATCTGCGACCACAAATTTCTGTTTCTCCGGGATCCCCGAAATCTCTCCTTCCAAGAGCAGCTGGCGCTTCTGGCAACCCACACCGCCGATGTCAGCTTTCCCGCCTTCGCGGCGGAGGTGCAGTACCATGCCCGGTTTCTGGTTTGGTATGCCCGGCTCCCCATTCCCTTTCTGGGTCATTCCGTCTACGACAGCGCCATCCGGGCGGATATGACCATCGGCGACACCGAGCTGGAAGGCCCCGCTCCCTTCCACAATCCCAACAGCCGCTGGGTGCGCCGCCAGGCCCAATGCCACGGAAGCGGAGAGGTCTCCGTCCGGTTGTAAGAGTGCGAGATGCCGGTTCGTGGTGCAATGCAGTAACAAGATGCGGATTTTGTTGACACATCTTTTTGCATACTGGTTCGAATCGAACGCAAATGTTTTTCTTTTTATAATATAGGTTGATTTTATCCTAGTATTTGTGTATACTGGTGAGGAAGGAGGCATTGCTATGAATATTGATACCAATACCATTGTTCCGATTTCCGTTGCGAACCAGAATTTCTCAAAGGTTGCCCGGCTGGTCGACCAATACGGCAGCGTGGTGATCATGAAAAATAATTCGCCGCGGTATATTATTTACGAATTTAATCAAGCAGATACTATGCAGGCGGCAGCCGATGATGATGTCATCGCTTCCTCCAGGAATCTCATGCAACGTAATGCCCATGTGTATGAGGAATTGGCAAAATGAAAGTTCTCAGCAAGCGGCAAATCATGATGCTGCATTCCATGCTAATTGCCCAGTCTGGCGGTGTGGATGGGTTGCGAGATGATGGACTGCTAGAGTCTGCGATCCATACTCCGCTACAAACCTTTGGCGGGCAGGAACTGTATCCTACAGTTCTGGAAAAAGCTGCCCGACTTGGTTATGGCCTCATTCATAACCGCCCTTTTATGGACGGAAATAAACGCATTGGAACCCACGCTATGCTAGTGTTTCTGGAGATTAACAGCATTACACTCTCTTATGAGGATGATGATTTGATTACCGCAATTCTCCGCGTCGCCTCCGGTGATATGGATGAAAACGAACTGCTGGAATGGCTGCAGGCGCACATTGAATAAGTGTTTTTTGTTTGGAGCATCGTGACAACAGCCCGGACATTTTTATGTCCGGGCTGTTCGATTCCACAGAGTACACACACGGCGATGCCCCGATAGAAGTACACCCTTCATATTCGTTTAACTGCCTCATGAATGCCCGCCTTTTCGTATCCTTTTGTTTACGGTTTTGTCGAAAACTGTTCGTTTCCTGTTTATCCCTTGGACACAAAGGAGCAGTATGCTATTTCCATGAAAGGCAGATGATGGCTCCTTGCCTCCCCTTTCTTGACATAGATTCTCCTCCTCTCTTCTTTCCAAAACGGCGAAGGACTCCACTTTCAAATGAAAGTGGAGTCCTTCTCGTTTTGTGGCATCCCCGCCGCTCATCGGCTCCGCGCCATCCCCTGCAAGCAGAAGGGCAGCTCCATCCGGTTGGCCTCCAGCAGCGCCTTGTCCCGGAGGATGGTCTGGGCGTCCCCGTCCGCGACGATTTTGCCATGGGACAGCAGAATCACCCGCTGGCAGGTGTCCAGAATCATATCCAGATCGTGGGAGGCAATCAGCTTGGTCTGGGGCAGGGCACAGATGGTGTTGATCACCGTGCGGCGGTTCACCGGATCCAGCGCCGTTGACGGCTCATCCATCAGAATGATCTCCGGCTCCATGGCCAGGATGGTGGCAATGGCCGCCATCCGCTTTTCGCCGCCGGATATTTTGTGATTGTAGCGGTGCTTCAGCTCCGTGAGTCCCAGCCGCGCCAGCACCGTGTCCACCCGGCGCTCCGTCTCCTCCTTGCTCAAGCCGTAGTTCCGGGGGCCGAAGATCATGTCCTCGTAAACCGTGGGCATGAACATCTGATTGTCCGAATCCTGGAGCACAAAGCCGGTTTTCTGCCGGATCTCCGCCAGATTCTCCCGGCACATCTTCCTTCCCGCCACGGTGATGCTCCCCTGACCGGAAAGCAGCCCCAGCAGCAGCTTTAAAATGGTGGATTTTCCCGCGCCGTTGGCGCCGATCAAGCCTACCGACTCCCCTTTCCCGATGGAAAAGCTCACTTGATCCAAAATCGGCCGTTCCCCGTCGTAGGAAAAGGAAACCTTCTCAAATTCGATCATCATTCGTCACCTCACAACCAGACTGCCCAGCAGCGCGGGCAGGTTCACCGCCCTGGCGCAGACAAACGCCGCCGCACAGGCCAAAACATAGCCAACATCCGCCCCGGTGCACGCTGGTACATCGGCGTAGAAAAAGTCCCCCCGGAATCCCTGCAGCCGCATACTGTTGTACAGCTCCTCCGCCCGATCCATGCTCCGCAGCAGCAGCTGGCCCAGAAACGACCCCCAGGCGGAAATGTGGATACCCTTCTGCCCCGGCGCGCGAAGCTTGTACGCCTGGGTCATCACCGCCACCTGCTCCAGCATCACGCCGATGTACCGGTAGGTCAGCAGCAGCAAGGTCACCAGCATTTCCGGCACATGCAGCTTTCGCAGGGCGGCGCAGAGGGAGTCTATAGAGGTGGTGGCAATCAGCAGGAAGGAGGCCATCAGAGAAAAGCACCCCTTCAGCATCAGCGTCACCATGGACACCATGCCGCCGGTAATGGTCAGCCCTCCCAGCCGCAGCAGCGGAATCCGATCCAGGAAGGGATTCGCCAATCCCACCGCGCAAACCAACGGCAGCACGATCCGCAGCTTATAAAAGCACAGCCGCACCGGAATTCCCGCAGTCTGGAACAGCAGCACCGGATACAGCACCATAACCACCAGACCAGAAAAATCATATTTGGAAAAGGACACCACCGTGACAATGTATCCCACGGTCACCAGCAGCTTGCACAGCGGGTGCAGCCGGTGGACGGGAGAATCCATCCCCGCCAGGGCATCCATCTCCCGCAGCTCAGACTGGGCTTGCGATAATTGATCCATATAAACATCCCTCAAAATGCAGCATCAGAGGCACCATACCGGTGCCTCTGATATCTTATCACAGATTTCAAGCTTTTGCAGCAACTTTTTTCTTTCGGAAGAAACCGCCCGCCATGCACACCAGCACGGCGACCCCCGCCACGATGCCGGAGCCAATCAGACCGGACACGGAGGTGCCCACGGCGCTGTCGCTGTCCGCGAAGGCATAATCCGGCAGAAACGCGGTCTTTTCTTGAATGGCCGCCGCCGCGTCCGCCGCGCCGCTGGCAATGCCGTAATGCTCCTCATCCAGGCCCATGTTTTCGCTGTAGCCGGACTCCGCGTTGCCGAACAGAGACCACTCCAGCCCGTCGGGGTTGCCGCTGGCTCCCAGGCTCAGCGCACCGCCCACCAAGGCCGTCACCACCGCCAGGATCACGATGGTGGCCTTCAAGGAAAACCTTCCGCCGGATGCATTCTGGGCATTCATATCCATCAGCAGCTCAGGCCGGGCTTCATATACAAACAGCAGCACCGCCGAGGTAATGAGTCCCTCCACCAGGCCGATGGCCAGATGAATGGGCTGCATGATCCCCACGAACACGCCGAAGGGCAGCTCAGTGATCCCGGACGCCGCCGTCTCCAACACCACAGAGAACGCGCCCAGCTGCAACGTCAGAACGCAGCCCAAAACAGAGGCCAGCATGATTTTGACCCGCCCAGCCGCCTTGCTGCCCAGCTTGGCAAACAGGCTGCTGCGCATAATGGGCCTCCATAGCAGATAATACCCCACAAAGCACCCATAGAAGGCCATGTTCCAGCAGTTGGCTCCCAGCGCCATCAGTCCGCCGTCGGCGAAGAACAGGCACTGGATGGTCAGAATCACCACCATGGACAAAAATCCCGCTTGGGGCCCCAGCAGGGCGGACAGCATCATGCCGCCGCACAGATGGCCGGAGGAACCGGTGCCGGGAATGGTATAGTTAATCATCTGTCCCGCGAACACCAGCGCCGAAGCCACGGCCATGGTGGGCAGCTTTTCCATATTTTCTTCCTTCTTCAGACTCTTCACGCAAGTCCCCACCGTCACCGCGGAGGCGGCGTACATGGTAGCGGCAACCGCCGGAGCCAGAAGCGCATCAGCCATATGCATAAGGTACACCTCGTTTTTCTAAGATAGTCCCATTGTACCATGGGCAGACAGCCATTGGAAGCCCCCCGGGGGGATAAAAAATTTAGAGTGCAAAAATCAAGTTTTTTCTTGCACTTTTCTACCATATCTCCGTTTTTTCAGAGAATTCTCACAAATATTCTTCAATTCATTTGACTTTTCCTGTGGGGAACGCTACAATAAAAAGGAATCCATCCCGATTTCGAATCGGGCAGCAAAAAAAGAGGCGAACACCATGATTCAATTTGGAACCGGCGGCTGGCGGGCCATTATCGCCGATGAATTTACGAAAGCCAACATCCGCCTGGTGGCGGCAGGTCTGTGCGGTCTGATGCGCGAGGAAGGTCTGGCGGGTGCTCAGGTCTGCGTGGGCTATGACCGGCGCTTTTTGTCCAAGGAAGCCGCCCACTGGGCTTCGGAGGTGTTGGTGGGATACGGCTTCCGCCCCATGGTAGTCAACCGCTCCTCTCCCACGCCCTTGATTATGTTCACCGTCAAGCAGCTTTCGCTGCCCTACGGCATGGCCGTCACCGCCAGCCACAATCCGGCCATTTACAACGGCATCAAGGTGTTCACTGCGGGAGGCCGGGACGCGGATCAAACCGTCACCGCCAAAATCGAGGCCCACATTCGACAGCTGGATCCGGAGAACCTCCCCTCCCTGGACTATGACCAGGCATTGCAGGCAGGGCTCATCCAGGAGATCTACCCCTTCAACGAATATATCGACAGCATTCTCCAATTTGTGGATGTGGAAAAAATCAAGCGTACCCGGCTGCGCATCGCCATCGATCCTATGTACGGCGTCAGCCAAAGCTGCCTGCGCACCATTCTGCTGACCTGCCGCTGCGATGTGGACGTGATCCACGAACAGCACGACACCCTGTTCGGCGGCAAAATGCCCGCCCCCAGTGCGGACACACTGCGTCTGCTGAGCAATTATGTGCTGGAAAACCACTGCAATCTGGGCATCGCCACCGACGGGGACGCCGACCGGCTGGGCGTCATCGACGAAAACGGAAACTACGTTCCCGCCAACACGCTGCTGGTGCTGCTATACTACTATCTGCTGCAATACCGGGGCTGGAAAGGCCCCTGTGTGCGCAACAACTCCACCACCTGCCTTCTCGACCGGGTGGCGGCGGACTTTGGGGAAAGCTGCTACGAGGTGCCGGTGGGCTTTAAATACATTTCCGCGAAAATGGCGGAAACAGGCGCCATCATTGGCGGCGAATCCTCCGGCGGTCTGGCCGTCCGGGGCCACATCGCAGGCAAGGACGGCATCTACGCGGCTGCGCTGCTGGTGGAGATGCTGGCTGTCACCGGCAAATCCGTGGCGCAGCTCTACCGGGAGATCATCCGCAAATATGGGCTATTGTATTACGTGGACGCGAATTTTTCCATGGCGCCCGCCCGAAAGGCGCAGTTGCAGGAGATTCTGTTCGTTCAAAAGCAACTGCCGGATTTTGGCGTGGACATCGCCCGGGTCAGCCGGGAGGACGGCTGCAAGGTGTACTTCACCGATGGCAGCTGGGTCATCTGCCGTTTCTCCGGCACGGAGCCGCTGCTGCGCATGGCGGCAGAGGGCAGCTCAAAGGCCCAGGCGGAGGGCTATCTGCAAATCTGGAAAACCGCGCTGGAACTTTGAAAAATCAGAAAAATGGGGCTGTTAAAAAAGTCCCCCCAGCAATGTAGCCAGTGCCGAAAGGCAC
>CAMEWZ010000050.1 GCA_945946745.1 uncultured Clostridia bacterium
AAACAGCGGCGGTGGAGCCGCAGCCGGTGCCGCAGGCCAGGGTGAAGTCCTCCACTCCCCGCTCAAAGGTCAGCATCCGCACCTCGGCATCCCCCAGAAATTGGTAAAAGTTCACATTGGCCCCCTTGGGAAAGGCGGGGTCAAAGCGCAACGCCCGCATCCGCTCCCGGAGGGCGTCCGCGTCCGCCCACAGGTCGCCATGGTATTCCGCCACGGCGTGGGGGACACCGGGATTTCCCAGCTCCACATAGGCGATGCCGTCCTTGCGGTTTAAGTCCAGAATGCCGGGGTTGTTCAGCTGCACCCGGTATTGGGTTTCGCTGAGCCGTTCCCCGGGAACCAGCCCGGCATCGGTCTCCACCACCATGGTTTTCCCGGCGATGCCCAGGTCATAGGCAAACCGGCAGATGCATCGGGCGCCGTTGCCGCACATCTCTCCCCGGGAGCCGTCGGCGTTGTAAAAATGAAGCTTGAAATCCGCTTTGTCGGAATTGTCCACGGCCATAAAGCCGTCGGCGCCGGTGCGGCGGCACAGCTCCACCGCCAAAGCGGAAAAGTCCAGGCTCTGCCTGCGGGCGTCAATGACCATAAAATCATTGCCGGCACCGTTCATGTAGGTAACAGTCATATCGCGATCCTCCTGGGGTAGCGTGAACGCTTACGAAAGCATACTTTCCATATCATACAGCCCCACGCCCTTGCCTTCCATAAACCGGGCGGCGGCAACCGCGCCGTCGGCCAGCATGGCCCGGGTGACGGCCTCGTGCTTTAGGGTCAGACACTGGGTGCCGGTGTGAATGTGCACCTCATGAACGCCCACTACGTTGCCCAGGCGCAGGGAGGAAATGCCGATCTCGTCCTTGGTGCGCTTGCACTCGCCGGAGCGGCCGCAGTTGGCAACGGCGTTGGGGCGTACCGCCTTGATGGCGTTGAACAGCATTAAGGCGGTGCCGCTGGGGGCGTCCACCTTCCGATTGTGGTGGGCCTCCACGATTTCAATGTCCGCATCGGGGAAATATCCGGCGGCTTCTCGGGCCAGTCGGCACAGCACCGCCACGCCCAGGCTCATGTTGCCGGAGAAGAATACGGGAATTTCCTGAGCGGCGGCGTAGATCAAGGCCTTTTCTTCCTCCGTGTGACCGGTGGTGCCGATGACGGCGGCAGCGCCGATTTTTTTCGCGTAATCCAGCACGCCGGAAATGGCGGTGTGGTGGGAAAAATCGATGACCATGTCCGCGTCCACAATGCCCAGCGCATCAAAGGTTTTGGCAACGCCGTTTTCTCCGTCGATGCTGACCTTGCCTACGACCTCGTCCCCGAGGATGCCGCAAATCAGCTTGCCCATGGCGCCGTTGGCGCCGCAGATGACTGCCTTCATACCCGGATCCCCAGCTTTCTCATCTCGGCAAACAGCACGGCCCGGGTGGCGTCCTCCATGGGGGTCAAGGGCAGACGCAGGATCTCCTCGCCATAGCCCATGGCGGAGACGGCGGCCTTGGCGGGGATGGGGTTGACCTCGCTGAACAGGGCGTTGATCAAGGGCAGCAGGTCGCATTGCAGCTTGGCGGCGGCGGCGTAGTCACCGGCCAGACAGGCATCGGTCATGGCCACGGCCTGCTTGGGCGCTACGTTGCTCAGCACACTGATGGTTCCCTTGCCGCCCATGGCCATCATG
Organism: uncultured Clostridia bacterium; assembly: GCA_945946745.1. Classification (GTDB taxonomy): domain Bacteria; phylum Bacillota; class Clostridia; order Oscillospirales; family Oscillospiraceae; genus Faecousia. Next base: position 1,676 of record CAMEWZ010000050.1, read on the forward strand.
GGAACGGTCAGCGCGTCTTCGCCAGAGTAGACATCTAGCTTGTCGCCGCACAGGTGCAGGATCTCCACCATCTGGGCCATATTGCCGGTGGCCTCCTTGATGGCGGCGATGTTGGGATGCTCCGCCAGCTTGGCCACGGTCTTGGGTAGCAGGTTGCAGCCGGTACGGCTGGGAACATTGTACAGAATCATGGGCACGGTGGAAGCATCGGCCACGGTGGTAAAGTGCTTAATCAGACCGTTCTGGGTGGCCTTGTTGTAGTAGGGGGTCACCACCAGAATGGCGTCCGCGCCCACCTCGCAGGCGGCCCGGGTGTTGCGCAGCACGTGCTCGGTGTTGTTGGTGCCGGTGCCGGCGATGACGGGCACCCGCTTGGCTACCTTTTCCACGGTATAGGCGATGACCTTCACTTGATCCTCTGGCTCGATGGTGGCGTTTTCGCCGGTGGTGCCCATGACCACGATGCCGTTGATGCCGTTTTCAATCTGGAATTCCAGGAAGCGGCCCAGGGCCTCATAGTCGATGCCGTCGGCGGTCATGGGGGTGACAATGGCGGTGGCCATGCCGGTAAAAATGGTGTTCTTCATACTCTTTTTCTCCTTTGGATTGGGATATCTCAAGCGCGGTGGGAGGGAGTGCCCGCCCGGCGCGGTCAAACTTGGAAACGGTTAAAATAGTTGTATAGGGGCGTCAGCCTGGCGAAGAAGTCCGCGGCCTCCGCTTTCAGTCCTGGGCCAAACATATCTGGGCCGGGGGCGATTTCCCGGACGCAGCCGATTTGGCCCTTCCAGGCAAAATAGGGGGCAAGCGCCGGATTGTCCGCAGGCTTTGGCCGCTTGTAGCACTGAGCGGTGACGGGCATTCCTACCGACTGCTCCGTGCGGCGGATCAGCTCCAGGAATTCCTCGGGGTGGGCGCTGATCTGGCGGCGGAAATCCTCCAGGGTGGCAGTGCGGGGCTTCCAGTAGAAAAAGCCGTAGGAAACGCCCTCTGGGGTAATTTCCAGATAGAGGCAGGGGTTTTCCGCCCACCACTGCACATCCTGGCGGATGCATAGCCACAGGCTCTGCTTATAGGGCTCCGGCGGATGCATCCGGGCGTCCCGATAGATGCGGCTGACCTTCAAGATATTTCCCGGCTCCTGGGCAAAGGGGGCGAACAGCTCCTGGCCCAGCGCCTTCATGGGTTCATACAGATAGGTAACGTATTGCTGCTTGTGGGCCTGGAACCAATCCCGGTTGTTGTTCATCCGGATGCCCCAGAGAAAGTCCACGGTTTCCGGCGTAAAGCCTGTAAACACAAAACCACCCCGGTTTCTTTGGATTATGTATGGCTGCTCTTGTCCTGCCGGGTCTTGTAGATCACCTGACCCAGATGCTTAGGCTTTACCGCCTGATCCGGAATTTCAAAGGCATAACGCTGGCAGGCATTGATGATCCGGGTGCCGTTGTATTGCAACTCCCGGGGAATGTCGTGGCCATAGGACATATGGACATGGCCGTGGATCAGATATTGGGGATGGTACTGATCCAGCAGCTCCCGCAGGGCGGCAAAGCCCCAGTGGGCGGGGTCATCCGTGTCTCCCAGCCCTTCCGGTGCGGCGTGGGTCACCACAATGTCCACGCCGCCCAACCGCCACAGCTGCCAGCGCAGCCTGGCGATGCGGTGGCGCATTTGCTGCTCGGTATACTGGTGGGGGCCGGGATGGTATTTCCGGCAGCCCCCCAGACCCAGAATGCGAATGCCGTTGTAGAGCACAATGTGGTCATCAATGCAGTCGCAGCCCTCCGGCGGCTTCTGGTCGTAGCTGCCGTCATGGTTGCCGTGGACGTACAGCACGGGACACCGGGCCATGGTGACGAGAAAGCTCAGATATTGGGAGCTTAAGTCCCCGCAGGACAGAATCAGGTCATATTCCTTCAGCCGCCCGGGCTGGTAGTAGTCCCACAGGGCGGGGCATTCCTCATCGGATACGCTCAGAATCTTCACGGGGCCTTACCTCCTGTTCCGCGGGAATTTGATCCCGGTAGATGCCCAGCTCCCGAACCATGTTCTTGGAGATGGGAAGGATTTCTTCATAGGGTGGGATTTTGCCCAGAACATTGTCGCACAGCCAGTCCATGTGCAGGATATCCGCCGGGGGGAACCGATGGGTGCCGTCATTTTTCACGGTGCCGTCCTGGGCCACGATGCGCCGGAAGAAGGGATCGATGCTGCCATTTTTCATGCCGCTTTGCAGGATATTCGCCAGCTGCCGGACGCCCTCGGGCAGCTTGTCCGACAGGGAAAGGCCGATCACGCCGCTGTCCATGCCCAGCCAGTAATTGATGGCGGTGGAGCCATCCTTCTCCTGTTTCCAGCCGCCGGAGAGAATGCTGCGGATGACAAATTCATAGAACGGGCCCCACAGCCAGGTGGGGGAGCACAGCGGGAACAGATCCCCCCGGTCACCCAAGAGATAGGTTCCGTAGTTGCAGAAGTCCAGGTACATTTTCGACTGGGTGGGGGCGTCCCGGTTGGACACCACCCGGATGCCGTCGGCGAAGAAATCCGCCTGGGGCGTCCCCTCCACACAGGACCACCGCAGCTCGATCTGGGCACGGGGGTTGGTAAGCTGGGCGCCCAGGGCAAAGGCGTTGATGGAGGCGGGGACGCCGAAAATGGGATAGGAGGCGATGTAGCCGATCCGGTCGTCGCCTGCCATGGCGCCGGCAATGGCGCCGGTGATAAACTTGGCCTCGTAAATGCGGCCGTAATAGGTGCGGATGCTGGAATAGCGCTGGTCAACGGAGCAATTCAGAAAGCGCACCTTGGGGTATTTCACCGCGGCCTTCAAGGTGGCGCGGCTTAAGGGAGGCGCGGTGGTGAACACCACCTGGGCGCCATCGGCCACCGCCTGCTCAATGGCCTTTTCCGCCAGCTCGGAATTGCTGGCGTCAAAATAGCTGCGAACCTGAATCCGTTCGCCGAACACCTGCTCCAGGTGCTCCCGTCCGGCCTCGTGCCCCAGAACCCAGGCGCTTTTTCCCGGGGTCAACTGGTGGACGAAAGCCACGTCCAGCTGATCCAATCCGGAGAACAGCCGGGTGACAAAGCTGCCCTTGCCGTCCTCCTCTGCCTTGGTCTGCACCTTGACGGAGTCCTCCTTGGTGGTGGCGACCATGTCCTCCCACAGGGCGGCTACGCTTTTCCGCAGCTCCATGCTGGACTGCCGCCCCAGGTCGGAAAAGGGATACAGCTCCAGCCACACCAGCAGCGCTTCCTCCGGCAGGATATCCTCCGCTTTCCCGTTCAAGCCGAAGAAAGCATCCCGGAAATACTGAAAATACGCGTTGAAGGTGCGCGCCTCCGTCTCCGTCCAGCTTTCTCCGGGCTTTTTGCCCAGGTGGGCCAGAAGCTTGGCGTAGTCCCCGGGGCGGCGGAACTGCACGGTATAGAGCCGGGAACACTTGTAAAAATCCAAAAATTCATAGTATGCCCGGATGCGTGGCTCCTCGGACTGGGGCGGCATGACCCGCCGGACATTGCCGGGAATCCGGGGTGCGCCGAAATGCCGCAGAACGCTGACCCGTTTGTTGCCCTCCTGCACATAGAAATTGCCCAGGTATTCAAAGCAGACGATGGGGTCGGTGATGCCGGTGTCCCCCAGGTGGGCGGCGCACAGGCTGATCCATTTCGTGGCGAATTCGGTTTTTACATCCAGCAATGGCCGGAAAGACGCGGAAAAGGCGGTGATTCGCCCGCTGGATTTCACGCCGATGATCCGTTCCGCGGGGATTTCCACCAATCCCACATCCACCACGGCGTCGGTGGCGTTGTCGGCCAGCAGTTCATCCAGCACAGCCGGATGGGGGGACAGACCGGCCATCACCCGTTCCCGGTATTCCTTCTGCCCAAGGCGCATGGCCTGGATATATTCATCGGTTGCTGTTTGGGTGTTCATAGCAGCCTCCTGAAAAAGGTATTTTTCACATATATCATACCACAATATTGTGAGTTTGCAACAAAAAATATCCGGTTTCTTGGCTTTTTCAAAAAAACAAACTGTCCCGGAGGCGCTTGCCGCCTTCGGGACAGGAGAAAACTATTCGGGGGCTTTTTCGCTGGAGCGGAAGAAGTCCAGGCAGAAGCAGAGAAAATCCGTCATGAGGGGAATATAGGTTGCCAGGAAAACCACCCATCCCGCAGCGGAGGCGGTCTTTTTGTACTTTTGGGGAATCTGCATTCCCAACAGCAGTCCCAGGGAGCCGAGACAGAATTTCAAAGCGGCTGCCATTTTCCAGTCCCGGGCGGCGAGATATTGATTGGCGCAGGTAAGAAGCTTGTTCATGGAAAAACCTCCCTCTTTTCTATTATCTTACCAAAAAGGCAGAAAAAAGCAAGAAATTCTTCAAGATTAACAGCCGTATCCGCGGCAGATCAGACAATTTGAAAAATTGGACTTTTCTGTTGAAAACTGTTTGCATTTCTGCTATTATGGGGAAAATACAGTAAGAAAAGGTGATCGCGATGGAGAAACACTTCTTGATTTCCCAATGGAACCTGCGGATTCCCTGTATTCTGACCCAGCCGGAGGACGGGGATATCCGCCGGGTGGTGCTGGGGGTTCATGGCTTGGGCGGCAGCGCCACGGATGAAATCCAGTCCTCCCTGGCGGAGGAGATGGAGCTGTTCTATTCCGCCACCTTGCGGTTTGATTTCCCCTCTCATGGGGAGAATCCCATGGACGACAGCGCCTTTACCCTGCGCAACTGTGTGGATTCCCTGCTGGCGGTGGCCCGGTGGGCCAAGGAGCGGTTTCCCCAGGTGGAGGATCTGTGCGTGTTTGCCACCGGCTTCGGCGCGTATGTGACGCTGATCGCCCTGCGGGAGCTGCTGGAGCTGCCAGGGAAGGTGAAGCTGGTGGTGCAGACTCCCTCGGTGCGGATGCACGAGACGCTGCTGGCGATGAAGAATATCACCCGGGAGGAATTCTGGGCGCTGGGGGAGATCACCATTCGGGGCAAGCGGCCCTTTACCATACCCTACAGCTTCTACCAGGAATTGCAGGATAATGTGGCGCTGACCACCTATCCCATTCCCATTCTGATTCTCCATGGGGAGGACGATGCCTATATCCGCAGATCGGATATCCAGCAGTTCCGCCGGATCAACGAGCAGTCCAAACTGGTCATTATCCCTGGGGTCAGCCACCGGTTCCTGGAGCCGGGGGCTTGGGACATGGTGCTGGATCTGACCCGGGACTGGTTCGAATTTGAGCAGGTGCTTTGTTGCGATTGGGAATAGCAAAAGGAGGAACGTCATGGCCTGGCAGTTGGAAGAAGCCATCACCTATTACGGAAAACAGGGTGCGCCGGGGGATCAGAGCGCCTTGATCGCGCTGCTGGGAGAAATCCAGCAAGAAAACGGCGGCGGGATTCCCGTGGCCGCCGTGGAGGAAACGGCAAAGGCCTATGGGGTGAAGGAGAGTCTGCTGCTGGCGCTCATCAAGCGGGTGCCCAGACTGCGCCTGGCGGATACCCACTGCCTGGAAATCTGCTGCGGGCCGAACTGCGGCAGGAAAACCGAACTGGCCGAGGTGGCCCAAAGGCTCTGCGGATCAAAGGTGACGGTGAAGCAAATGCCCTGTATGCGCCTGTGCGGCAAAGGCCCCAACATCAAATGGGACGGAAAGCTCTACCACCAGGCAGACGAAACGCTGCTGCGGCGGCTGCTGAAGGATTGAATTGGAACGAAAAAGGCAGGAAATCAAAGGATTTCCTGCCTCAGTGTGCCAAAAAAGCTTCGTAGAATTTGCCGCTTCTGCGGCAAACCCATTCAAATCCATTTTCCACCAGGGCGTGTACCTGGGGGAAAATACTTCTCAGACTGCAAGTGTATCATTTGTTCGCCGGAGGCGAACAAATTATGCGCGCAGCAGGCTGCAAAAACCTGTCGAAAAGCCCCAAGGGGGATTTTCGACAGTCTGAGGCAGGAAATCAAAGAATTTCCTGCCTTTTTGCGTAGAATGCCTGCCTTACTTGGATACTCTGACCATGGTCAGATCACTACGAGACAGGGTGTCCGTATCCGGGTCGTATCGCATCGTTCCCGAGATGTTTAATCCGCTAAAATCATAAGACATCAAACGGGAGGCTTTGTCATAGTCCCAGGTGAATTTGACCGCCCATCCGCCGGATACCATTTCTCCGGTATGATCGCTCTTCAAATTCATGTAGACAGTGGGATTATCCAAATCATGCCATTTGCCGACGATTGCATCACCGCGAGTCCCCCAAAAAACGGCGATACAGACGCCAACCAGAACAATTGCTAGGATGGCGATCAGGATTCCTTTTTTCTTGCCTTTTTTGCTGACGGCGGGGCTTTCCGGCGGCGGGCAATCCATGTCGGGGGCGGGGCTTTCCGCGCTATTCTGGGCCGTGCCGCAGTTGGGGCAGAAGGCGGTTCCTTCTTCGAGTTGCTTTCCACACTTGGTACAGTACATAATGTCACGCTCTCTTTCCTTAGCTTGTTTTGATGGTAATGCCCCAGTATTCGTCCAGGGCGGCGTTCACTTTCGTGTAGTCGATGATATCTCTGGGCATTTCCATATAGGTGGATGTATCCAGCGTATAGTCCGATTTGCAGGGGAAGACAAACCCGCCGTTATCCTCGGGGCTTTCCGGCGCACTGATCATATAGTAGCGGTGAATGGTGCCGCCCAGCTTGTTGGTTCCCTGGAAATCCGCCAGCAGGAAGGAAGATGCGGTGATCTCATAATCGTCCACCTTGGGGCGGATGGTATACAGATTCCGGAACCGGAGGGCGGAGGCGTTATAGAAGGAGGTGTAGGCAGTAGTTGCGATGTAGGTAAACAGTTTGGCTTCTTCCTCATTGAGTTGCTCAATGGCAGTAGGCTCCAGCACGGTCACCTCGCAGGTGGCGGTTTTTCCCTCGGAGGTGGAAAGCACGATGTTGGTCTTGCCGGGTGCCACCCCCACCACCTTGCCGCTCTGGTCAACGGTGGCGATCTCCGGGTTGATGGAGGTGTAGGTCAGACCGTAGGCGCTGGCGTTGGCAGGGAAAAGGGTATACGTCAAGGTGCTGGTTTCGTCGATCTTCAGCGACATTTCGGACATCTGGAGGAACAGCTCCGCGATTTCCACAATAGTTACCTGGACGGTGTAGGAGGCCACGGTTTTGCCATCGCTGAGGGCGGTGACGGTTGCCTGCCCTGGCCCGACGGCTTCCACGGTGCCGTCCGTGACAGTGGCAACAGCGGGATCGCTGCTTTCCCAGGAAAGCGATGCATAGTCCTTGGCAAGCTCGATTTTTTGAGTCTGTCCGAATTCCAGGGACAGCGCGCCCTTTTCCGCGCAGCCTGCAAACAGAGCCAGAATCAGCAGCCCAGCCAGCATCAGAGAAATTGCTCGTTTCATTGGATTGCCTTCTTTCTGTTTCTTTTTTCCAAAGGGGAGGATATTGTTATTGTATGGGTTTTCCCGTGGAAAAACAACTAACTGGCTGCATAGGGTTGAAAAAATAATTTATTCCGTAGATGCCGGAGTTTATGGTTAAATTCCGAACTTTTTCAGAAAAAATGGCTGTCTCACTGGGAGACAGCCATTTGTATTCGGATCATCAATCTGCGAACAGCGGGGTGGAGAGGTAACGGTCGCCGGTGTCCGGCAGCAGAGCCACGATGGTCTTGCCCTTGTTTTCCGGCCGCTTGGCAAGCTGGATGGCAGCCCAGACGGCGGCGCCGGAGGAGATGCCAACCAGCACGCCCTCGGACTTGCCGATCTTCTTGCCGGTGGCGAAGGCATCCTCGTTCTCCACGGGAATGATCTCGTCATAGACCTTGGTATCCAGCACGGCGGGAACGAAGCCCGCGCCGATGCCTTGAATCTTGTGAGCGCCGGGGGTGCCCTTACTCAGCACCGGGGAGGTGGCGGGCTCCACGGCCACGACCTTCACGTCGGGATTCTGGCTCTTCAGGTATTCGCCCACACCGGTGATGGTGCCGCCAGTACCAACGCCTGCCACGAAGATATCCACCTTCCCATCGGTGTCTTCCCAGATCTCCGGGCCGGTGGTGGCCTTGTGGGCGGCGGGGTTGGCGGGGTTGACGAACTGGCCGGGGACGAAGCCGCCGGGGATCTCCTTGGCCAGCTCCTCGGCTTTGGCGATGGCGCCCTTCATGCCCTTGGCGCCCTCGGTGAGCACCAGCTCCGCGCCGTAGGCCTTCATCAGCTGGCGGCGCTCCACGCTCATGGTCTCGGGCATGACGATAATGATGCGGTAACCCCGGGCGGCGGCGACAGAAGCCAGGCCGATGCCGGTATTGCCGGAGGTAGGCTCAATGATGACGGAGCCAGGCTTCAGTTTGCCGCTGGCCTCGGCGTCATCGATCATGGCTTTGGCGATCCGATCCTTCACGGAACCGGCGGGGTTAAAGTATTCCAGCTTGGCCAGAATTTTGGCCTCCAGGCCGAATTCTTTTTCAATGTGTACCAGCTCCAGCAGGGGAGTCTTACCGATCAACTGATCTGCAGAAGTATAAATCTTGCTCATAATCCATTCCTCCAAAATATATGGTTATTTTCTGATAGGTTGTTTCGGGGATTGCCGGGTGAATGCCGCTTAACTGCGCCGACATCGAAAGAAGGCCAGAGAATTTTTCATAAAACCAACCTCTCTTATAGGAATATATGGATTATATACCGGGCGCCAGGATTTGTCAATAGGGAAAAAGAAAAAAATTCCGCTGTGAAAAAATAAAAAAGTTCAAAATACCCCTTGACATTTTGTAGAAGTATGTTATAATACAAAAGCTGTCTGACAGAGACGGCGGCGAAACAAAATATGGGGGTATAGCTCAGCTGGGAGAGCGCTTGAATGGCATTCAAGAG
>CAMEWZ010000051.1 GCA_945946745.1 uncultured Clostridia bacterium
GGTATTATGATTATGATGAGGAATACGAGGAGTACTACTGCATGATGGATCTGGATGAGGACGAGGTCTATCGCATTCAAACCTCCCGCAGTCAGCACTGCCCCTTCTACCGGCAGGGCGACGATTACACCCTCGCAAGGAGACAATGACCATGAAACGCATGCTCCCGCTGCTTCTGGCCTGCTTACTGCTGCTGGGCTGCGGCCAAGGCATTTCGGCAGAGGAAACGGGCAACGCCCTTCCCTCCGCCAGTGCCCCCGCCGCTGAGAGTTTTCCCTCCGTCACGGAAATCCAGGAGGAGTCCCAAGGCCTTCAGACCTACCTGCTCCCCCTGGCCAACGCCTACAGTCTCAAGGCCTGGGGCAAGCACCTTCTGCTTCTGAGCGGAGACAGCACCACCACTTTGACCTTACTTAAGCCCCAGGATCTGGCCATTACCGCCAGTCTCACGCTGGATTTTTACCTGGACGCCGATGATCCCGGGCTGCAGCTTGGAGCGGAACATCTGTCCTACTATGACCCAGCGGCGGGACAAACCGTGGTTCTGGATGAAACGCTGAAGGAAATCAGTCACATCCGCGCCCCGGAGGGGCTGGTGGGTTCTCCCCTTCTCTCCGGCGATCGGAACACCCTGTACTACTGCACCGCCACTGCCATCCGTTCCTGGAATCTGGAAACCGGTATCCGCCGTATGGTCAAGGCGTTGTCCTACGAATCTCAAGCGCTCACCGGGCTGCATCACAACGATTCCGTGGTACAGTGTACCATTCAAAATGACGGGCAAACCCAGTCCCTCTTTGTAGCCGTGGACAACGGGCGTTTGCAAAAGCAGGTGGATGGGCAGGTATGGTTAACCTCCCAGGACGGTTCGTTTTACGCCAGTTTCCCCACAGGCGGCGTGCAGTCCCTGGTTTTTGGCGAAAGCACCGAGGGAGCCCAGCTGCTTCTCAGCGAGGATCCCAGGGCGCGGGGACAGTTTCTCCCCCGGCTTCGGGGGGCGGTGTTCGTCTCCACCCTTCCCGAAGGGGAAACCGCTCTTACGTACTGCGACCTTCCCTCCGGCACCCAGTATGAACCTACTATCCTGGGGACTGACCGGGTTCCCCTGGCAATCACCGGGCTGGAGGGAAGCGTCTATCTGCTCACCTACCGGCCCGACTACGGCCGCAACGCCGTGACGCGCTGGGAGACTTCCGTTCTTGCCCCCAGCGGAGACGCCCGAATCAGCCCCTATGCCAGTGAACCAGACACCGCCGCACTGGCCCAGTGCCAGCAAACCGCCCGGAAAATTGGGGAAAAATACGGCCTTCAAGTGCGGGTCTGGAAGGACGCCACCGCGGTGCAGCCCTGGGATTACGATCTGGAGCCGGAATACCAAGTGGGTGTGATTCAGCGGGAGCTGGAGCTTCTGGATGCCCGGCTTTCCCAATATCCGCAAGCCATTCTCACCGCCACTGCCTCCCACTTCACCTCCCTGAACCTCTGTCTGGTGCGGCAACTCACCGGAACCGCCGAATCCGGCAGTCTGCAACGGGTCAACGGCCTGCAATTTTTCGACGATGGCAGTGCCTATGTGGTTCTGGCTGTGGGCCGGTACTCGGATCATGAGCTGTATCATGAGCTGTTCCACGTGATGGAGACCCACATTCTCAGCCAAAGCGCCGCCTTTGACCGTTGGGAGGAGCAGAATCCCTCCGGTTTTTCCTATGACTACAGCTACCGAACCAACGCCCAGCGGGACTCCGGCGTGTATCTGTCCAAGGGAAACCGGGCCTTCATCGACACCTACTCCATGAGCTACCCCAGCGAGGATCGCGCCAGAATCATGGAATACGCCATGCTCCCCGGAAATGCCTCCCTGTTCCGGGAATCGATCCTGCAAGCCAAGCTTGCCACCCTGTGCAAAGGCATCCGGGATGCCTACGATCTGAAAAAATCCAACGAAACCTACCGTTGGGAACAATATCTCAAATAATCCTAACCTTCAGAAAATCAGCGCCCCGCCAAATTGGCGGGGCGCTTACATGGTATGTAGCGTTAATCTTCCGGAAACAGCTTATCATAGCAGTATTTGATGATGGCCTTACGGGTGATGATGCCGATGAACGCACCATAATCGTCCACCACGGGAACAAAGTTCTGCATGGAGGCCCGCTCCACCAGATCGTGCATGGAGGCGGTGACCCGGACAGGCAGGTTATCCTTGCGCCGGGAAATCTCCATAATCCGCCTGGCCTCCGCCTGGCGCATGTCCATGTAGCACATGTTTTTCATGGCCCACAGCAAATCTCCCTCGGTCAGCGTCCCCCGGTATTCCCCCCGGCGGTTCAGAATGGGGATGGCCGCATACCCTGCCGACTCCATTTTCTCCAAGGCTTGCCGGATGGTATAGTCATCGTAAAGATAGGCGCACATGGCTTTCGGTGTCAGAAAAAATAAGATACTGTTCATAGGGTTCTCCTTTTCGGTCGGAGTTGGGTTTCCCCTCCGTCAGTATTATTATAGCACACCCGGGGCGGAAAAGTATGAAATTTTATTGTCATTTCCTCCGCTATCAGCCAAAGATACCCTCCCCATTTTGTGCAATTTGCACATTACTCTCCGAACGTAAACTCCGTACAGTCAAAGGTGGCGAAATAGTCCCGGGGGGTCTCCGCCCGGCGGATTAGCTGGAAGCTGCCGTCGGGTTTCAGCAGCACCTCCGCCGAGCGCAGCTTGCCGTTGTAGTTATAGCCCATGGAATAGCCGTGGGCGCCGGTGTCATGAATCGCCACAATGTCCCCGATTTCAATCTCCGGCAGGCTGCGCTCAATGGCAAATTTGTCGTTGTTTTCGCACAAGCCGCCGGTAACATCATAGACGTGATCCAGAATCGCGTCCTCCTTGCCCAGCACCGTAATGTGATGATAGGCGCCATATATGGCCGGACGCATCAAGTCAGCAGCGCAGGCATCCAGACCCACGTACTCCCGGTAGATGTGCTTTTGATGGAGCACCGTGGAAATCAGATGTCCGTAAGGGGCCAGCATGAACCGGCCCAGCTCCGTGAAGATGGCCACATCGTCCATTCCCTGGGGCGTCAGGATCTGCTCATAGCGGGCGCGCACCCCCTCGCCAATGATGGCGATGTTGTTGGCGGGCTGCTCCGGGCGGTAATCCACGCCGATGCCGCCGGAGAGGTTGATAAAGGCAATGTGGGCGCCGGTGGCGTTGCGCAGCCGTACCGCCAGCCGGAACAGCTGGCTTGCCAGCTCCGGATAATACTCGTTGGTGGTGGTGTTGGAGGCCAGGAAGGCATGGATGCCGAAATGCTTGGTTCCCAGCTTTTGCAGCCGGTTAATGGCTCCTGCCATCTGATCCTCGGTCATGCCGTACTTGGCATCCCGGGGCATATCCATAATGGTATTGCCCAGGGAGAAGGAGCCGCCGGGATTATAGCGCAGGCAGACCGTCTCCGGCACCTTTCCGTTGGTGATCCGATCCAGGAACTCCACATAGGTGGAGTCATCCAAGTTGATATAGGCTCCCATCTCATAGGCCTTGCGCATATCCTTCTCCGGCGTTACATTGGAGGAGAACATCACATGATGTCCGGTAATGCCCACCGCCTCCGCCAGCAGCAGCTCGGTATAGCTGGCGCAGTCACAGCCGCAGCCCTCCTCCTGCAAAATCCGCAAAATGTACGGATTGGGGGTGGCTTTCACAGCAAAATATTCCCGGAACCCTTTGTTCCAGGCGAAAGCCGCCTTCAGCGCCCGGGCATTGGCCCGGATCCCGGCCTCATCATAAATATGGAAGGGGGTGGGGATCTGTGCCTTGATCTCCCGGGCCTTCTCCAGCGTCAGAAAAGGGGTCTTTTTCATGGTATTCTATCCTCTCTCAAGTAAAATCATGGTAGGCAACGGGGTCACCAAAAGAAACCCCTGTGCCGCCGGCACAGGGGGAACGCACTGGTTTCCTCCCGGCAGCACTCCATCCATCTGGATGACAGTTCCGCGCATATTCTGCGCGGCCCCAGGATCCGCCCGCTTGGCATCAAGCAAACCCTTCGGCGCAGGCGCCTTTCCCGTCCCCGGCAATTGCCAAACCGGAGGGGTACTGATCGCGTGCGCAACCTCAGCCGTAGTGGTATTCATTGTAAGCCATACGCCGGTCTTTGTCAACCCCGTTTCCCACTCTCCTGGGGGTAGAATTCCCTTTTCTCCGGTTGGGAGAGGCCGGAAGAAAGTCGTGGGTGTTTTTTTGTGAAAAATGTGCTATGATATGTCCAAACCAAAAGCAAAGGAGATTTCCATGAAGCGAACCAAATTATCCGACCGTCAGCTCCCCGACTACACCAAGGGTGAGGAGCGCATGAACATGATTACCCACATTCTGGGAGGCGTTTTGGGCATCGTGGCTCTGACCCTGTGCGTCATCCGTGCGGCCCTCCACGGCAATGTGTACGGCGTGGTCACCTCCGCCATTTATGGCACCACCATGATCGTCACCTTTACCATTTCCAGCGTCTATCATGGTCTCAAGCCCAACCTGGGTAAAAAGGTGATGCAGGTCATTGACCACTGCACCATCTACTTTCTGATCGCGGGCACCTACACCGTCATTGTGCTGTCCGCCCTTCGCCCGGCATATCCCGTGCTGGCCTGGAGCATTTTTGGATTCGAATGGGCCATGGCCGCCCTGGCCACCGCGCTGACCGCGATCGATCTGAAAAAGTACTCCATCTTTTCCATGATCTGTTACATCGGTATGGGCTGGGCCATTCTCCCCTTCGCCCGGCAGGCCCTGGAGGTGCTGACCTTTTCGGGATTCCTGCTGCTGCTCCTGGGCGGCATCGCCTACACCATCGGCTCCATTCTCTACGGCCTGGGCAAGAAACGGAAGTGGATGCACTCTGTATTCCATCTGTTCGTCAACCTGGGCGCGCTGCTCCAATTTTTCGCGGTTCTGTTTTACGCGGTATGACCGCGAATCCCCTCCCTGGAGCAGGATATCTACAAAAGGAAGACAGCCCGGACACGAAAATGTCCGGGCTGTCTTATGCATTCCTCGGGAATTCCCAAATGGAGCCGGAATCGCTGCTATCGGCGTAGCGCCTTCACAAAGTCTTCCAGCAGGGCATTGATGATTTCTGGCTTGTCCGTGTTCGAATTGTGTCCCGCTCCATCAATCCATTGGATGGGAATTCCGGTGTTCTTATGCCACGCTTTGTTATAACGGATGCAGGAACCGGCATGATCCTGCTTTCCGCAAATCAGCAGCGCAGGGCATTTGATCTCATAGGGCAGATCCTTTTCCATCGCTTCTGCGAGAATTCGAAAACCATGTCCGGCAAGCTGTGCATACCGCTTTTGATTCCCATCATAGACCATCATGATATCCTTCATCAATTGTCTTCCATACGCAGAAGTCGCCACACCATTTGACCCCGACTTCAAAAGCGCCTTCCATGGGTAACAGGAATACACCGGCTCCATTCTTTTCAGAAGCCATAGTTCCACACCTGTTACATATTTTCGCTGCAACGGCGCGGAATCCACGGAAACAAAGCCAGCCAGGCGATTGGGGTAAAGCTGTGCGTACGCCTGTCCCACATAGCCGCCCATCGATTGGCCTACCAGAATCGGCGTTCGGATGGCTTCCAACGTCAAAATTTCTTCCAGCCATCTTGCCTTATCAAACAAATCAAAGTCGAAACGGAAAGGCCATGAAGCAGCGTGCCCCGGTGCGTCCCAAGTGAAAAGATTGTATTTTCCTTGAAAGTAGGCAACCTGTTTGTCAAACAATCTATGGTCAGCCGTTAAGCCCGGAAGAAAAACCAGTGTCGGCGCCTGTTCATCCAATCTGTTCAGCCAATAGTGAATGGCTCCACAAGGAGTTTGATATATTTTCTCTATCATGGTCTTAACCTCCATTTTCCGAAAACGCCGGTGGCAGCCGGTTGGAACAGTCAAGTCCATTTATTCTGCGGTTTCCGGGGTGTCGAAGCCATCGAACAGAGCGGTCTGGGAGGCTTGCGTCACGGCTTCTCCCTTCATGATCTGCTCAAACTGCTCGCCGGTCATGGACTCCTTTTCCAGCAGGAAGTCCACCACCTGGTGCAGCTTCTCCGCGTTGTCGGACAGAATCTGGCGGCAGTGGTCATAAGCCCGGTCAATAAGGGCCTTCACCTCGTCATCAATGGTGCCCGCCACCTTCTCGGAATAGCTCTTAGTGGTCTGGTAATCCCGGCCGATGAACACCTCGCCGCCATCTAAGTAGCTGACGGTGCCCAGCTTTTCGCACATGCCGTAGCGGGCCACCATATCCCGGGCCAGCTTGGTCGCCCGGTCAATGTCGTTGGAGGCCCCCACGGAGATATCCCCAATGAACAGCGCCTCCGCCACACGGCCGCCCAGCAAGGAAACAATCTGCTCATACATCTGGTTTCTCGTCAGGTTGGCAGAGTCATCCGCGGGCAGATACCAGGTGGCGCCCAGGGACTGGCCCCGGGGAATGATGGTGATGTGCCGCACCGGATCGTGGGTGGGCAGGTGATACATAGCCACGGCGTGGCCCGCCTCGTGGATGGCCGTCTCCTTCAGATCCTTCCGGGTTTGGACGCGGCTCTTTTTGGCGGGGCCGGCGGTGATCTTCATCAGTGCCTCGTTCAGATCCTCCATGGTCAGCACCGGGCGGCTGTCCCGGGCGGCCATGATGGCGGCCTCGTTCAGCAGGTTGCTCAGATCCGCTCCGGTAAATCCGGCGGTAGAACGGGCCACGGTGCGCAGATTCACGGAGGCATCCAGCTTCTTGTCCTTGGCGTGAACCTTCAAGATCTCCTCCCGGCCCTTCACATCGGGACGGCCCACATGAATCTGCCGGTCAAACCGGCCAGGCCGCAGCAGCGCGGGATCCAGGATATCCGGCCGGTTGGTAGCCGCCAGGACGAT
Source organism: uncultured Clostridia bacterium (assembly GCA_945946745.1). GTDB lineage: Bacteria > Bacillota > Clostridia > Oscillospirales > Oscillospiraceae > Faecousia. The sequence continues at coordinate 6,933 of CAMEWZ010000051.1, forward strand.
GACGCCCTCGGTACGGGAAAAGCCGTCCATCTCCACCAGCAGCTGGTTCAGCGTCTGCTCCTTCTCGTCATGGCCGCCGCCCAGGCCCGAGCCGCGCTTGCGGCCTACGGCGTCGATTTCGTCAATGAAAATAATGGCGGGGGCAATCTTTTTGGCCTGCTCGAACAAATCCCGGACACGGCTTGCGCCTACGCCCACGTACATCTCCACAAAATCCGAGCCGGAGATGGACAAAAACTGCACATCCGCCTCGCCTGCCACCGCCCGGGCCAGCAGGGTTTTGCCGGTGCCGGGAGGGCCAACCAGCAGCATACCATGGGGAATTCGGGCGCCGATCTCCGTGAATTTCTCCGGATTCCGGAGGAAATCCACCACCTCTTGCAGTTCTTCCTTCTCCTCGTCCGCACCGGCCACATCCGCGAAGGTGACCTTCTTTCCATCGGGGATGCCCAGCACCGTCCGTGCCTTGCCAAAGTTGTTCAGCGGATTGGCGTTGTTTGCCCGGCTTATGAACATGGCCCAGACGAACAGCAGAATCAACCCCACCACCAGCAGGGGCAGGATCAGCTCATAGGGAGAGAAGCCCTCCTCCGGAACATAGTGGTAGTATTCCAGCACCCCGGACTCCACCTGCTCCGTCAGCAGGCTGCTCATTTCCTGGAGGAACACCTCAGGTTCCGCCAAGGCAGCGGAAATGGTGGTCTCCCCCTGGTAGGGGGTGTACAAATTCATGGTGATGACCTCGTCCTCCACCACGAAATTCCGAACCTGCTCCTGCCGGATCAGCTCCACCACCTGGGAATAGGGAATCTGGTTCACATCCTTCTGGAACAGCTCCCTGGCCCAGGTGAACACCGCCACCAGGACAAGCAGATAGACGACTAAGGGGATAAATCTACGATTTTTCAATGGGTTTCTCCTTACTTTTCATATACTTCCGGCTTCAAAATGCCGATAAAGGGCAGATTCCGGTACTGCTCGTTGTAATCCAGGCCGTAGCCCACCACGAACTCGTTGGGAATGGTAAAGCCCACGTAATCCGCCTGGAGGGTAATCCCGCTTTTGCGGCGCTCGGGCTTATCCAGCAGGGTGCAAATCTTCAAAGACGCCGGGTTCTTCGCCTTCAGATGCTCCACGGTGAAGTTCAAGGAATTGCCGGTGTCGAAAATGTCCTCCAGGATCAGCACATGGCGGCCTGTGATGTCCGCCGTCACGTCCTGCCGCACCAGCATGTTTCCGGTGGAATCGGTGCCGGCATAGGAGGAAATCCACATGAAGTCCATCTGGCAGGGAGTTTTAATCTGGCGAACCATGTCGGCATAGAACACCACAACACCCTTCAGCACGCCCACAATCACCGGATTCTTCCCGGCATACTCCGCGGTCAGCACCTCGCCCAGCTCCGCGATGCGGTTTTGAATCTGTTCTTGCGTCAAAAGCACGCTTTGAATATCCTTTTCCATATTACTCTCCCTTTCCTTCTGTTTGCTCAAAGTGAATGACCACAGCAGGCAGCGACTGCGCACTGCGGTCAAGGTGAACGCCAATGGAATATACCCCCAAAATTCCCCGTTCATCCTCCAGAACCGGAACCAAAGGCCGCTGTGACGCGGGGATTTTGCGGTCAATGAACAGCTTTTTAAGGCTTTTCGTACCGCCGGACAGGCGAATTTCGTCGCCGCTTTGCCGGGGGCGAAGGCGCATTTGTCCTTGGGGCCGGAGGGTGAAGGTGTCCGGCGTCTGCCGGAGCTCCGATGCTGGCTGGCAGGTAATTCGCAAGCCCGGCAGGAAAACCTCCCCGGGACAGGGCAGAACGCAGGCCTGCCAGCTTTCCAGGGACGTCCGCACCTCCAGACGGTCATAATTCCGGGCAATGGTCACGCCCCCGGGGAATGCCGCTTGGGCGGAGGGTCTTTCGGAAAAAACCAGTTCTTCCGCCAGGGCGATATGGGCGTCCTCCGGCTCCTTCACACCGCTTTCCTTCAAAAATTGGGCCAACACCCGACTGCGCTGAGCACTGGGCATGGCTTTTAAGCGCCCTACCGTGGGTAGAATCTCATAATCCGCCTGGGCTGAGAGAGCTTCCTCGTCCCGGCGCAGCCGCAGGGCCGTCTGGGACAGATTTTCCGCCAGCCGGGGATTCTCCGCCCGGAGCAGGGGCATCACATGATGGCGGATGCGGTTGCGCAGAAAGGCATCGCTTTCATTGGAGCTGTCCTCTACATGGGGCAGGCTCCATTCCGCCAAAAATGCCTCCACCTCCTGCCGGGTAACCGTGAGCATGGGGCGGATCAGCTTTCCTTGAACCGGGGCAATGCCCCCCAGTCCTTTTAGTCCCGTGCCCCGGATCAGATGCATCAGCATGGTTTCCGCGTTGTCGTCGGCAGTGTGGGCGGTGGCGATTTTCCCCGGCAGGCTTTTTAGGTATGCATACCGGGCGTCCCGGGCAGCGGCTTCCAGCCCCTTTTTCCCGGGGATCACCTGGGCGCTGCCCAAGTGGAGAGGAATGTCATAGCGGCCGCAGAAATCCCGAACAAAGATCTCGTCCCGATCCGATTCCTCGCCCCGAAGGTGGTGATTAAAATGGGCGGCCTCCAGCCGAATGCCCAGCTTCTCCCGCAGTAAGTACAGGGAAAACAGCAGCGCCACGGAATCCGCACCGCCGGAAACCGCGCAAATCAAGGTATCTCCGGGGGAAAGCATCCCGTTGGCCCGGATAAAGCTTAGGATTTTATTCCGCATGCTTCCACTCCCGGTCGGCAAAGGTCTGGTATTGGCCGATCCACTGCATTTTTACCGTGCCGGTCTCACCATGGCGGTTCTTAGCCACGATGCACTCGGCCACGCCCTTGTCCTCGGTGTTTTCGTTATAGTATTCATCCCGGTACAGGAACATGACGGAGTCCGCGTCCTGTTCGATGGCGCCGGATTCCCGGAGGTCGGACAGAATCGGCCGCTTATCCGTGCGGCTCTCCACCGCGCGGGACAGCTGGCTTAGGCAAATGACGGGGACGTTCAGCTCCTTTGCCATGATTTTAAGGCTTCGGGAGATCTCACCCACTACAACCACGCGGTTTTCGCTGTTCTTACCATAGCCGGAGCCTTGCATCAGCTGCAAATAGTCGATGATGATGAGGCCCAGATTATCCAGGCGGCGGCATTTGGCGTTGATATCCGCCACGGTGACCGTGGGGTTGTCGTCAATACGGATGTCCGTCTGGCTCAAGGCGGCGGAGGCCATGCACAGCTTGGTCCACTCCTCCTCGCTGAGCTTGCCGGTAGCCAGCTTTTGCAGCTCCACGAAGCTCTCGTTGGCAAGCAAACGCATGGCCAGCTGTTCCCGGGACATTTCCAGGTTGAAGATCGCCACGGTTTTCTTATACTTTTTCGCCACGTTCACGCCAATATTGAGGGCGAAAGCGGACTTGCCCATGGCGGGACGGGCGGCAATGAGCAAAAGGTCGGATTTGTTCAAGCCGTTGATCTTGGTATCCAGATCCCGCAGTCCCGTGCTGAGGCCGGGAATCAGAGAGTCGGACTGGGCCAGCTCTGTCAGCCGGTCGAACACCTTATACAGCGTGGTGCCGATATGCTCCAGACTGTCCC
>CAMEWZ010000052.1 GCA_945946745.1 uncultured Clostridia bacterium
ACGCCGTTTTCCACCGCGCAGCGGCGGATCTGGCTGGAGCCGGAATGCACATCCTCGCAGCGCACGTCCATGGTGTTGATGACGTAGGTCACATAGCCCTGGCGGATGGAATCCAGAATCTCCGTGGAGCCGTCGTCCACCTTGGCCCGAATCCGGGTTTTGATGCCGTGATTGCGCAGGAATACGGCGGTTCCGGCGGTGGCCTCGATGTTGAAGCCCAGCTGGTAGAACCGGCGGATCAGCGGCAGCGCCTCCTCCTTATCCTCGTCGGAAATGGTGGCAAAGACCGTGCCGTAGTTTTGCAGCTTCACGCCGGAGGCCTGCAGGGCTTTGTACAGCGCCCGGGTCAAGGAATTGTCGTAACCAATGGCCTCGCCGGTGGATTTCATCTCCGGGGACAGATAGGCGTCCAGCCCCCGCAGCTTGGAGAAGGAGAAGGCCGGCGCCTTGGCGTACCAGCGCTTCTTCTCATCGGGATAGAGTATGTCAATGCCCTGCTCCTTCAGGCTCTTCCCCAGGGCAACCAGGGTGGCGATGTCCGCAAGGGGGTAGCCCGTGGCCTTGCTTAGGAAGGGTACCGTCCGGGAGGAACGGGGGTTGACTTCAATGATATATACGTCGTCATTCCCGTCCACGATGAACTGGATATTGAACAGGCCCTTGATGCCAATGGCGGGGCCAAGCTTCTTGGCGTACTGCAAGATAATGCCCTTGACCTTGTTGGAAATGGAGAAGGACGGATAGACCGAGATGGAGTCGCCGGAATGGACACCGGTACGCTCCACCAGCTCCATAATGCCGGGAACGAACACCGCCTGCCCATCGCAGATGGCATCGATCTCCACTTCTTTGCCCCGGATATACTTGTCCACCAGAACCGGCTTATCCTCGTCGATTTCCACCGCGGTCTGCAGGTAATGCCGGAGCTGACCCTCGTTGGCCACGATCTGCATGGCCCGGCCGCCCAAGACAAAGCTAGGCCGCACCAGCACCGGATAGCCGATCTTTTTGGCCGCCGCCACGCCGTCCTCGATTTTGGTCACCGCCTTGCCTGTGGGCTGGGGGATGTTCAGCTCCTTCAGCAGCTTTTCAAAGGCATCCCGGTTTTCCGCCTTTTCGATGGCGGCGCAGTCGGTGCCAATGATTTTGACCCCCAGATCCGTCAGCGGCTGGGCCAGATTGATGGCGGTCTGGCCGCCCAGGGAGGCGATGACCCCCTCCGGGTTTTCCAGGGCCACGATGTTCATCACGTCCTCCGTGGTCAGCGGCTCGAAATACAGCTTATCGGAGGTAGTATAGTCCGTGGATACGGTTTCCGGGTTATTGTTGATGATAATGGCTTCATAGCCCGCGTTTTTGATGGTCTGGATGGCGTGAACCGTGGAATAGTCAAATTCCACGCCCTGGCCGATCCGGATGGGGCCGGAACCAAGGACAACGATTTTCTTCTTTTCCGACACCACCGACTCGTTTTCCGACTCATAGGTGGAGTAGAAATAGGGAATATAGCTGTCAAATTCCGCCGCGCAGGAGTCGATCATCCGGTAACCGGGGAAAATATTCGCTTTCCGGCGCAGAAAATACACATTTCGCTCGGGAACACCCCATAGTCTTGCCACCGTCTTGTCCGAAAAGCCCAGCTTCTTCGCCTGGAACAGGGCGCCGGAATCCATGGGCCGCTCCCGGACATAGGCCTCGGCGGTGATGATATTGCGCATTTTTCGGACAAAAAACGCGTCAATCCCGCTGGCCTCCACAATCCGCTCCACCGGTACATCCATCCGCAGCAGCTGGGCCACCGCGTAAATCCGGTCATCGGTACCCACACCGATGTAATCCAGGAGCCGCTCCTGGCTCCAATCCTGGAATTTCTCCATGTACAGATGGTACACGCCGATTTCCAGAGAGCGGATGCCCTTGAGCAGGCTTTCCTCAAAAGTTCTGCCCACGCTCATGGTCTCGCCGGTGGCCTTCATCTGAGTACCCAGACGGTTGTTGGCATCGGAGAATTTATCAAAGGGGAATCGGGGCATTTTGGTTACCACATAGTCCAGGGCAGGCTCAAAAGCGGCGCAGGTATTGGCCAGACGGATTTCATCCAGGGTCATGCCCACGCAGATCTTGGCGGAAACCCGGGCGATCGGGTAGCCGGAGGCCTTGGAGGCCAGGGCGGAACTGCGGGACACCCGGGGATTGACCTCGATCAAGTAATACTGGAAGGACTTGGGATCCAGCGCGAACTGCACATTGCAGCCGCCTTGAATTTTCAGCGCCCGGATCAGCTTCAAGGCCGAATCCCGGAGCATGTGGTATTCCTTATTGGTCAAGGTCTGAGAGGGGCACACCACAATGGAGTCGCCGGTATGAATGCCCACCGGATCCAGGTTCTCCATATTGCAGATGGCAATGGCGGTGTCGTTGGCGTCCCGCATGACCTCATATTCGATTTCCTTGTAGCCCTTGATGCTCTTTTCCACCAGCACCTGGTGAACGGGAGACAGCACCAGGGCATTTTTCATGATCTCCCGGAACTCCTCCTCGTTGTCGGCAAAGCCGCCGCCGGTGCCGCCCAGGGTGAAGGCCGGCCGCAATACCACGGGATAGCCGATCTCCTGCGCCGCTGCCAGGCCCTCCTCCATGGAGTTGGCGATCTGGCTGGGAAGCACCGGCTCCCCCAGGCTCTGGCAAAGCTCCTTGAATAGCTCCCGATCCTCTGCCTGTTCGATGCTGCTGCTGGGCGTTCCCAGCAGCTCCACATGGCATTCCTTCAAAACGCCCTTTTTCTCCAGCTGCATGGCCAGGTTCAAGCCCGTCTGGCCGCCGATGCCGGGGATGATGGCGTCGGGCCGCTCATAACGGACGATCCGGGCAATGTATTCCAGAGTCAGCGGCTCCATATAGACCTTGTCCGCGATGGCAGGGTCGGTCATAATGGTTGCCGGGTTGGAATTGCAGAGGATGACCTCATAGCCCTCCTCCTTCAGCGCAAGACAGGCTTGCGTTCCGGCGTAGTCAAATTCCGCCGCCTGGCCAATGACGATGGGGCCGGAGCCGATCACCAGAATTTTCTTCAAATCAGTTCTTTTCGGCATGTTTTCCTTCCTCCATCATAGCGGTAAACTGACCAAACAGGTATGCGCTGTCCTGGGGGCCGGGGGCGCTCTCCGGGTGATACTGGACGCTGAACACACGATCCGCCTGGCTTTGGCAGCCCTCCACGGTGCCATCCAGCAGGTTGACATGGGTCACTGTCAGACCGGTGCCGGCAAGGCTTTTCGCATCCACTGCGTAGGAATGATTTTGAGAGGTGATCTCTACCTTCCCGGTGAGCAGGTTCTTCACCGGATGGTTGCCGCCCCGGTGGCCGAATTTCAGCTTATAGGTTTTGGCCCCATAGCTTAGGGCAATCACTTGATGGCCCAGACAGATGCCAAACATGGGGTATTTTCCCCGCAAATCCCGGGCCAGGGCGATCACCGGCTCCACATCCTCCGGATTTCCCGGGCCGTTGGATAGGAAAACGCCATCGGGATGCAGCTGCTCCACCTGAGCGGCAGTGGTATTCCAGGGAACGATGGTCACATCACAGCCCAGGGCGTTGAGGCTGCGGACAATGTTGCGCTTCATGCCGCAATCCACCGCCACCACATGAAACCGGGGCTGGGGGGCAGGAGAACGCCAAATTTCGGGCGTGCTGACCCGGGCCACCACATCCCTGGGCAGCGCCCGGGTTCGCAGCTCCGCCACCCCCACCATGTCCGGCAGGGAGGCGTCGGCGATCAAGCCCTTGCAGGTGCCCCGATCCCGGATATGCCGGGTCAGCATCCGGGTATCGATGCCCGCCAGGCCCACGATGTTATAGCGGCGCATGACCTCTTCCAACGTTTTGGTGGCCCGGAAATTGGATGGCTCCTTGTTATACTCCCGGACGATCAGCGCGCTGATGGTGGGGCAGTCGGTTTCGTAGTCGTCATCGCACATGCCGTAGTTTCCCATCAGAGGGTAGGTCATCACCACGGCCTGTCCGGTGTAGGAAGGGTCGGAGAGAATCTCCTGATAGCCCACCATGGAGGTGTTGAACACCACTTCCGCCATAACGCCGCGCTCCGCGCCAAAGCCGTAGCCGTAAAACTCCGTTCCGTCCTCCAGAATCAGCTTTCTGTTAAAATGCTGGTTCACCGCTCAGCCCTCCTTCTTTTTCCGCTGGGACAGCTTTTGCTCGAACTGATCCTTCCGGGTATCCTCCGGAATGGCAGTGGGATAACAGCCGGAGAAGCAGGCGCTGCAATAGCCCTGTCCCGCGCAAAGCTGACCCAGATCCTCCAGCGGCAGATACCCCAGGGAATCCGCCCCGATAATCTGAGCAATTTCCTCCACAGAATGCTGGCAGGCAATCAAATGGTCACACGAATCGATGTCCGTGCCATAATAGCAGGGATGCAGGAAGGGCGGCGCGGAAATCCGCATGTGGATCTCCTTCGCTCCGGCGGAGCGCAGAAGCTGTACGATCCGCCCGGAGGTGGTGCCCCGGACGATGGAATCGTCAATCAGCACCACACGCTTACCCCGGACTTCGCTTTCCACAGGGCTGAGCTTGATTTTCACCTGATCCACCCGGTGATCCTGGCCGGGAGAAATGAAGGTTCTGCCGATATATTTATTCTTAATCAATCCGATTCCATAGGGAATGCCGGAATACCGGGCGTAGCCCAGGGCGGCATCCAGGCCGGAATCCGGAACGCCAATGACGATATCCGCCTCCACCGGATGGGACTTTGCCAGCAGCGCACCGGCCTTGACACGGGCATCGTGGACGCTGACGCCCTCGATGGTGGAATCGGGACGGGCAAAATAAATGTATTCAAAAATGCACATCCGCCGTTCCTGCTGGCCGCAGTGACTGCGGTCGGACTGGATACCGTCGGCGCTGATGGTCAGAATTTCACCAGGCAGCAAATCCCGCTGAAATGCCGCGCCCACCGCCTTCAGCGCGCAGCTTTCCGAGGCCACCACATAGGTGCCGTCCTCCATCTGACCATAGCACAGAGGCCGGAAGCCGAAGGGATCCCGGACGGCAATCAGCTTGGTGGAGGACATCATCACCAGAGAATAGGCCCCCTCCAGCTTATCCATGGCCCGGCTGACCGCCTCCTGGATGGACTTGGCCGTGATCCGCTCCCGGGTGATCACATAGGCGATGGTTTCCGTATCGCTGGTGGTGTGGAAAATCGCGCCGGACAGCTCCAAGCTCTGCCGCAGCGCCAGGGCGTTGCTCAGATTGCCGTTATGGGCAATGGCCAGCTTGCCCTTCAGATGGTTGACCTCAATGGGCTGGCAATTGCTCAAGGTCAAGCCGCCGGTGGTTCCATAGCGCACATGCCCTACGGCGATCTCCCCTTCCGGGAATTTGGCCAGGTCATCCCTGGTAAACACATCGTTCACCAGGCCGATGCCCTTGTGGGAGGTAAAGCAGCCGTCGTCATTGACCACAATGCCGCAGCTTTCCTGGCCCCGGTGCTGAAGGGCGTACAGGCCATAGTAGACCAGGCTGGCCAGATTTTCTCGTTTGGGGCTGTAGACGCCGAATACGCCGCATTCTTCATGGATGCTCATGCGCGTCCCTCCAGGCTGGCCTTCACAAAGCCCAGGAACAGGGGGTGGGGCTTATTGGGGCGGCTCTTGAATTCCGGATGGAACTGCACGCCTACATGGAAGGGCCGACCAGGCAGCTCCACGGTCTCCACCAGGCGCCCGTCGGGAGAGGTGCCGCTGAGCACCAGGCCCGCCTGGGTCAAGGTTTCCCGATAGTCGTTGTTGAATTCATAGCGGTGGCGATGACGCTCCTGAATGCATTCCGCGCCATAGCAGGCCGCCATGGTGGTATTGGGGGCGATGACGCAGGGATAGGCCCCCAGGCGCAGAGTGCCGCCCTTATCCACGTCCTCGCTCTGTCCGGGCATGAAGTCGATGACCTTGCAGCTGCCCTCCGGGTCAAATTCGCCGGAGTTGGCCGTTTTCAGCCCCGCCACATTCCGGGCAAACTCGATCACCGCGATCTGCATGCCCAGGCAGATGCCGAAATAGGGTACCCGGCGCTCCCGGGCAAACTTTGCCGCCAGGATCATACCCTCGATGCCCCGGCCGCCAAAGCCGCCGGGAACGATGATGCCGTCTAAGCCGGACAGGGTTTCCTCGTAATTCACCGGGGTCAGCGCCTCGGAATCGATCCAGCGAATATCCATATAGGCGTCCAGGGCATAACCGGCATGGCGCAGCGCCTCCGCCACGGACAGATACGCGTCGTGGAGCGCCACATACTTGCCCACCAAACCGATGGTCACCGTTTTATTCCGGTTCTGGATGCGGCCCACCAGCTGTTTCCACTCCGTCAGATCCGGTTCCGGAACCTCCAGCCCCAGTTCCCGGCAGACGATGCCGGAAAAATGCTGCTTTTCCAGCATCAGCGGCGCTTCATACAGGTTTGGAAGGGTGATGTTTTCAATGACGCAGTCCTTCTTCACGTTGCAGAACAGGCTGATCTTCTGGAAGATGGATTCTTCCAGCGGCTCGTCGCAGCGCAGCACCACGATGTCCGGCTTCACGCCCATGCCTTGCAGCTCCCGGACGGAATGCTGGGTGGGTTTGGACTTATGCTCGTCGGAACCCCGGAGGAAGGGCACCAGCGTCACATGGATGAACAGGCTGTTCTCTTTACCCACCTCCAAAGAAATCTGGCGCACGGCCTCCAGGAAGGGCTGGGACTCAATATCGCCGATGGTGCCGCCGATCTCCGTAATGACCACGTCAGCATCGGTCTGCTTCCCAACCCGGTAGACAAATTCTTTGATCTCGTTGGTGATATGGGGAATCACCTGCACGGTAGAACCCAAATACTCACCCCGACGCTCCTTGTTCAGCACGTTCCAGTAGACCTTGCCGGTGGTCAAGTTGGAATACTTGTTCAGATCCTCGTCAATGAAGCGCTCATAGTGGCCCAGATCCAGATCGGTTTCCGCGCCGTCCTCCGTGACGTAGACCTCACCGTGCTGGTAAGGGCTCATGGTGCCAGGATCCACGTTGATGTAGGGATCCAGCTTCTGAGCAGCCACCTTCAGCCCCCGGGCCTTCAGCAGACGGCCGAGAGACGCGGCAGTAATGCCCTTGCCCAGGCCGGAAACCACACCGCCGGTCACAAAGATATATTTTGTCATTTTCTATGCTCTCCTTCCGCTTACTCTACTGTAACGGATTTTGCCAGGTTCTTGGGTTTGTCAATATCGCAGCCGTTTTCCTTTGCCACATGGTAGGCGAGCAGCTGCAGCGGAATGATCTCCACCACAGCGCACAGCAGCGGATCCACCTTGGGAATGAAGATCATATCGTCCGCCAGGGAGACGATCTTCTGGTTTTCCCGGTTGGCTACCGCCAGCACCTCCGCGCCCCGGGCCTTGACCTCCACGATGTTGCTCATGGTTTTCTCCACCACCGCGCCATTGCAGCACAGGGCAATCACCGGCTGACCCTCATGGATCAAGGCGATGGTTCCATGCTTCAGCTCGCCCGCAGCGTAGGATTCGGCGTGGATGTAGGAAATCTCCTTCATCTTCAGCGCCCCTTCCAGAGCCACGGCATAGTCCGTATTGCGGCCGATGAAGAACATGGAGGGTGTTTCGTGATATTTCTTTGCCAGCTTGGGGATGCCAGGGTTCATGTCCAGCACCTGCTGAATCTGCTTGGGCAGGGCCTTCAACGCATTCAGCAGACGGCGGTATTCCCCGTCCTCTACGGTCTTTAACTCCTTGGCCGCGCTCAGCGCGAACAGGTACAGCACCAGCAGCTGGGTGGTATAGCCCTTGGTGGTAGCCACGGCAATTTCCGGGCCGGCCCAGGTATACAGGGTCACATCCGCCAATTTGGCGATGGTGCTGCCCACCACGTTGACAATAGCCAGCACTTTTGCCCCCCGGCGGCGGCACTCCTTCATGGCGGCGATGGTGTCCGCCGTCTCACCGGACTGGGACAGAACGATCAGCAGCGTGTGCTGGTCAACCAGGGGATCGGCATAGCGCAGTTCGCTGGCCAGCTCCACCTGCACCGGGATACGGCACAGCTTTTCAATGGTATATTTTCCCGCGCAGCCGGCGTAATACGCGGAGCCGCAGGCAGTAATCAAAATTTTATGGACATCCTTCATCAGCGCCGGGTCAAAGCCCTCCAGGACGATCTCGCCGTTCTGGATTCTGGGGGCCAGGGTCGCCTTGGCCGCCCGGGGCTGCTCCATGATCTCCTTGAGCATGAAATGGTCATAGCCGCCCTTTTCCGCCGCCTGGATATCCCAGGTGATCCGGCTGACGGGCTTGGAAATCTCCCGGCCGGTGCAGTCAAAGACCCGGATGGAATCCGGCGTCAGCTCCGCGAATTCCCCGTCCTCCAGATAAATGGCGTTTCGGGTATAGGCAACCATGGCGGTCACATCGGAGGCAAAGTAATTCTCGCCGATGCCCACGCCCAAAATCAAGGGGCTGGCTTCCCGAACCACGAAAATCCGATCCGGCTCATCGGAGCAGACGATTCCCAGGGCATAGGAGCCCTGTAAACGGTTGGAGGCCTTCATCACCGCCTGCTTAAAATCCCCCCGGTAGTACATCTCCACCAGGTGAACAATGACCTCGGTGTCGGTCTCGCTTTCAAAGTGGTAGCCCTTTTCCGTCAATTCCCGGCGCAGCTCCACGTAATTCTCAATAATGCCATTGTGTACCACGGCAAAACGGCCGTCGTTGCTGGCATGGGGATGGGCGTTGGTGTCCGTGGGCGCGCCATGGGTTGCCCAGCGGGTATGTCCAATGCCGGTGGTGCCGGGGGTCAGCCGGCCATCCTGGGTCTTTTCGCACAGGTTCGCAATGCGCCCGGTAACTTTGCTGATCTGTATGGTATTTCCCTGGATCACCGCCAGGCCGGCGGAGTCATAGCCCCGATACTCCAGCTTTTTCAATCCTTCCAGCAGCACCGGCGCCGCATTCTGCGAACCGGTGTAACCTACGATTCCGCACATAAGGAACCTCCTCGTATCTCTGATTTTGGCTTCAAGGAAAAGCGGTCTTTTGCAAGGCCGCTTTTCCCGGAAAGCCCCAATAAGCGGCTTTTTCTCTGATATTCCGTTGGATTGTTACTCCCATTCCACCGTTGCCGGGGGTTTGGAGGTAATGTCATAGACAATGCGGTTGATATGGGGCACCTCATTGACGATCCGCACGGAGGCCCGATCCAGAACCTCGTAGGGAATTCTCGTCCACTCCGCGGTCATAAAGTCCTTGGTGGTGACGCTGCGCAGGGCCAGCACATATTCATAGGTACGGCCGTCGCCCATAACGCCCACACTTTTCGCGTTGGTCAACACCGCGAAATACTGGCTGCACAGATCGCCAAGCTCCGCTTTCCCGATCTCCTCCCGGAAAATGAAATCCGCGTCCCGGAGGATGTCCAGCTTCTCCTTGGTCACATCCCCCAAAATCCGGATGGCCAGGCCCGGCCCCGGGAAGGGCTGACGGTGCACCAGATAGTCCGGCAAACCCAGTTCCTTCCCCAACTGGCGAATCTCATCCTTAAACAGATGATCCAAAGGCTCCAGAACCGCCTGGAACTGCTCGATCACCTCTCTGGGCAGAAGCTTATTGTGGTGGCTCTTGATCACATCGGCATCTCCCGCGCCGGACTCGATCACATCGGGGTAGATGGTGCCCTGGGCAAAGAAATCCTCCTTGGTGATGCCGAATTTCATGGCTTCATCCAAGAACACATAGCCGAATTCCGCACCGATGATCTGGCGCTTGCGCTGGGGATCCGTGACGCCCTTCAGCTTGCCAAGGAACCGATCCTGGGCATCCACCCGGACAAAGTGCAGATCCCACTTGGAGAAAGCAGCCTCCACCTCGTCCCCTTCGTTTTTGCGCATACAGCCGTGATCCACAAAGACCGCTGTCAGCCGGTCTCCCACCGCCTCGGCCAGCAGTGCCGCCAGAACGGAGGAATCCACGCCTCCGGACAGCGCCAGCAGCACCCGGCCCTTGGGGCCGATGGTTTCCCGGAGCTGGGCAACCGTCCGTTTGCAGAAGTCCCCCATGGTCCAGGTTCCCGTGGCGCCGCAGACCTCGTAGAGGAAATTGCGCAGCATCTGAGCGCCGAACTGGGTGTGATCCACCTCCGGGTGGAACTGGACGCCGTAGAAGCCCCGGCTTTCATCGGCGATGGCGGCATTGGGGCAGGCATCGGTATGGGCAACCAACGCAAAGCCCTCCGGCACCTTCGCCATGTAGTCGCCATGGCTCATCCAGGAAATCGCCTGCTCCGGGATGCCCTTAAAGAGCTTGCAATTGGTATTATAATAGGTGACAGTCTTGCCGTACTCCCGGGCGGTGTCCTCCTGGGCTGCGGTGACCTGGCCCCCCAGGGTGTGGGCCATCAGCTGGCAGCCATAGCAGATGCCCAGAATGGGCACAC
>CAMEWZ010000053.1 GCA_945946745.1 uncultured Clostridia bacterium
TGCCTGACCAAGTAAATAAGACGCCATGTTGTACGGCTCTACTTGCCCATGTGGATGCGGGGAAGACCACCTTGAGTGAGGCGTTGCTTTATCGGGCGGGGGCTAGGCGTACCTTGGGGCGGGTGGATCATGGGGATGCCTTTTTGGATACCCATGCCCTGGAACGGGCCAGGGGGATTACCATTTTTTCTAAGCAGGCCCGTTTGCAAACGGAGCATCGGAAAGTCATTTTGGTGGATACCCCGGGCCATGTGGATTTTTCTGCCGAGGCCGAGCGAACCATGCCCATTTTGGACTGCGCCGTGCTGCTCATCAGCGGCACCGACGGCATCCAGGCGCATACCCTAACCCTTTGGCGGCTGCTGGAACGTTATCGAGTGCCCACCTTTCTGTTTGTGAACAAAATGGATCTTCCCGGTGTGGAAAAGGCGGCGCTTCTGCGGCAGCTGCAAAGCCAGCTTTCCCAGGCCTGTGTGGATTTTACCGCCCCGCCGGAAACCGTGGCGGAGGAATGCGCCATGTGCGACGAGGCGCTGATGGAAACCTATCTGGAGACCGCTGAAGTCACCGACGGCAATCTCCGGGGACTGATCGAGCAGCGCAGGCTGTTCCCCTGCTGCTTCGGCTCGGCGCTGAAGCTGGACGGGGTGGATACCCTGCTGGAAATGCTGGATCGGTTCGCTCCTCAGCGGGATTACGGCACGGAATTTGCCGCCCGGGTGTACAAAATCTCCCGGGATCCCCAGGGCAACCGACTGACCTGGCTGAAGGTCACCGGCGGGAGCCTAAAGGTTCGTGGGTTTTTGCGTTATGTCAACCAGAAAGGAGAGCCCCGGGAGGAAAAGGCCGTTCAGCTGCGGCTGTACAGCGCCGACAGTTTTACCCCCGTGGAGGAAGTGGCCGCTGGCGGTCTGGCGGCGGTGACAGGGCTGAGCGAAACCTACGCGGGGCAGTCCCTGGGGGCGGAGCCGGAGGGGAACGGGCCTATGCTGGAGCCGGTGATGACCTATCGGGTGAACCTGCCCAAGCTTTGTGACCCGGCGCAAGCGCTGCCCAAGCTGCGGCAGCTGGAGGAGGAGGATCCCCAGCTCCATCTGCTGGCGGAAGGCGGTCAGATTCATGTACAGCTGATGGGGCGGGTGCAGCTGGAAATCTTCCGCAGCCTGGTGCGTCAGCGCTTCGGCTGGGAAATCACCCTGGATGACCGCCGGATTTTCTACAAGGAGACCATTGAAAACACGGTGGAGGGCGTGGGGCATTTCGAGCCGCTGCGCCACTATGCCGAGGTGCATCTGCTGCTGTCCCCCCTGCCCCGGGGCAGCGGGCTGGTGTTCGATACGGTCTGCCCCACGGATGTGCTGGACAGCAGCTACCAAAAGCTGATTCTGACCCATCTGGCGGAGAAAGTCCACCGGGGCGTGCTGACCGGCGCGCCCATTACGGACATGAAGCTTACGCTGCTGGTGGGAAAAGCCCACCTAAAGCATACCGAGGGGGGAGACTTCCGTCAAGCCACCTACCGGGCTGTACGGCAGGGGCTGATGCAGGCAAAATCCCTGCTGCTGGAGCCTTGGTACGAATTCACCGTGACGCTGCCCACGGAGCAGGTGGGACGGGCCATCACCGATCTGCGGGCCATGGGTGGAGAAGTGGACGCGCCCGAGGCGGTGGGCGGGGTTTCCGTCCTGCGGGGCCTGGTTCCGGCGGGAGAAGTCAGAGACTATGCCGATACCCTGGCGGCCTACACCCAGGGCCGGGGACAGTTACAGCTGTCTCTCCACGGCTATGCCCCCTGCCACAACGCTGACGAAGTGATCGCCCAGGCGGGCTATGACCCGGAGGGGGATTTGGAAAACACACCGGACTCGGTTTTCTGTGCTCATGGGGCGGGCTTTTCCGTCAAATGGAATCAAGTGCCGCAATACATGCATCTGGAAAGCAGCCTGGAGGAGGAAAAGAAGCCCCAGCTTCTAAGCCGTAACCTGGCGGTGGAGGATCGGGAGCTGGAGGCCATCATGGAGCGGGAATTCGGCCCCATCCGGCGGCCCCAGTATGGCGTGCGCGCCGAAAGCCATCCGGCTACCGAGGAGGTATCCATCCGCCCGCCCAGGGAGAAGTATCTCATTGTAGACGGCTACAACATCCTTTTTGCCTGGGAGGAGCTGGCAGCGCTGGCGGAGCAGGATCTGGATGCCGCCCGGCGGCGGCTGTGCGACCTGCTCAGCAGCTACTCGGGCTTTACCCAATGTCACCTGGTGGTGGTTTTTGACGGCTACCGCCAAAAGGGAAACCCCGGTGAAAAAAGCCAGCAGCAGGGCTTGCAGGTGGTGTTTACCAAGGAAGGGGAAACGGCGGACGCCTATATCGAAGCCCTGGCCAGCCGGATCGGCGGCAATTATGCCGTCCGGGTGGCAACCTCTGATGCACTGGTGCAGCTGTCGTCCTTCCGCAGCGGCGTTCTGCGCATGTCTGCCCGGGAGCTGTGGGAGGATGTGCAGCGCGCCCGGGAGGAAATGGGGAAGCATTTCCGGAAATAGCTGGAAAGTCTCTAAAAGGAGGATTTTTTGATAGAAAACGCTTTTCTTTTTCCAAAGCATCCTGTATAATAGAATGTGTGTATCCGCTTTCCTCAGCAAAAGGGGAATCTAGTTGACGAACACCCTCCGTAGGGCGGCTTGCCCTCAAGCCGCCGCCTGCGAAGCAGGATTCGTATCCTTTTCACCCTGCGGCGGAGCGGCGGAACGCGATTCGAAATACGGCGGCGGCTTGAGGGCAAGCCGCCCTACCGTGGCGTATTTATGGCACCCCTCAATCAGCTTCGCTGACAGCTCCCCTCAAGGGGAGCCTTTCGGGCGGGGTAGGCGATGGTGGACAAATTGTTGTTTCGCGGGGCCTTGGCTCTCCCCCGCTGGGGGAGCTGGCACGGCGCTCGCCGTGACTGAGAGGGCCCTCTCCGCCCCCATAGGGGGCACCTCTCCCAAAGGGAGAGGCAAGGCGCCTTCGGCGCTAAGTTTGTCGTACTATTCGTGGTCATGACATAAGCCCTACGCAGGTAATCAGTTAAAGCACAATGCACTTGACAAAAGCCGATAAGCACATCATAGACTATCATTCTTAAGGAGGAACCGCCTATGAGCCAGCTGCCCAAATCCGATGATCCCAAAATTCAAGCCCATATGGAAAAAATCGCCCGGCACGACCGGAGTGTGGAGCACATTTTCCGCCGAATTCTGCACATCATGGAGCAGATCATCGCGGTCATTACCATCATCGCCCTTCTGGGGGCGCTGGGGGTTGAGGTAATGCATATGTTTACTGACCCCGCTGCCTACTTTGAGAACGCCGGGTACATCCTGCATAACCTGCTGGCCATCGTGGTGGGTCTGGAATTTGTCCGTATGCTCATTGATACCACCCCCGCGAATATTTTGGAGGTGCTTACGGTTGCCATCACCCGGCACGTGATCCTCAGCCACGACGATCCCTGGAGCAACGTGGCCTGTATCGCCTGCATTGCCGGACTGTTCGCCATCCGCCGTTTCTTGATTCGCCGCAGCGAACTGAAAGAGGAAATGGTGGAAGTGGAATAACCCCAAATTCGCAAAATGGACTGTTCTCAACGGTGCTTCCTCGCGGGCCGGAACCGGCGTCCGTAAGGAAAGGCTGTTGAGAACAGTCCATTTTGATTTTTTGGCATTATGCCCGGCGGATGACGTTGCCGTTTAGTACCGCTTCCGTCAGCTGCTGGCCGTGGTAGCGCAGGGTCAGCAGGAAGAATGGCTCGTCCCGCCACAACAAATCCAGGAAAATCTGATCCCCTTCCCATTTGGGCAGGCTGTCCAGAAATGCCCGGCTGACCCATTGCAGATCCCCTTCGTCACATTCCGTCAACGTTCCAGTGAAACCGTCGGCGGTGAACAGGTACATATACTCCCCTTCGCAGCAGTCGTTTAGGAAGGTTACGATTCCCCGGCAGCGCCAGGAGGTCAGGGTTAGGCCCGCTTCCTCCTTCGCCTCCCGGAGAAGACACTCGTCGGGGCTTTCCTCGGGAAGGAATTTCCCGCCGATGCCGATCCACTTGTCCTTGTTGATGTCATTTTTCTTTTTTACCCGGTGGAGCATTAGCACCTCGTCACCCCGGGTGACATAACACAGCGTAGACTGAATCATGCTTCCGCCTTTCGCTGCATCAGCCGGATGGCGTGGTGGATGTTTTCCACCTCCACCTCCTCGTGACCGTCTTCCCGCTCGCCGTCCAGCGTCCAGGGCATGTCCGGGCTTGCCCAGATCTTGACGTTTTTGGCGCTGCGGAAGGTAATCATCTCGCAGTTATATTTCTGGCTCTGCACCGCCCGGACGCATTCGGCCAGTTCCTCCAGGCTCTGGGCGGAGCGCACCAGCAGCACCTCAAACAGGCCGTCGCCCATATCCACCTGCTTGGGATCCAGGGTTAAAATACCGCCAATGGAGGTGGAATTGCAGATGGCGCCAAACAGGAAGTCGTCCTCTACCGCCTGGCCGTCGATCTCCATGCGGATATGCTCCTTGCGGATCTGGGACAGCTCCGAAATGCCCCCCAGCACATAAGCGGTGTGGCCCAGGGCGTTTTTGATGTTCTGGGGGATCACGTAGCTGGCCTTGGTGAACGCGCCGAAGGACGCCACATAGGAAAAATACCGCTGGCCGAACCGGCCCACATCATAGGGCACCGGCTCGCCCTCCAGAATATCCTTCGCCGCCTGGAGCACATTGCCGGACAGTTTTAAGCTGGAGGCAAAGTCATTGGTGGTTCCGGCGGGAATATAGCCCACGGGGATATCCAGTCCCGCCCGCAGCAGGCCGGTGATTGTTTCATTCAAGGTGCCGTCACCGCCGCAGCAGACGATTAAGTCCGCCTCCCCGCCCAGCTCCTGAACCGCCTGGGTGGCGCTGCCTGGCCCTGTGGTCATGAAGGTGATCACTTCATAGTCCGCCTGGTTGAACAGCAGCAAAATATCCGGCAGGGATTTGTTGGCCTTCTTCTGTCCTGCCACGGGATTCATAATAAACAAAAGCTTTTTCATCTTCATCGCCTCACTTAGTATCTACCTGTATTATACCATCGCGTCCCAAAACCGCAAGCCTTTCCGGGGCGTCGGCGGAAAGTTTACGGATTCTTAACAATCCAGGAAATATCCAGAATATGGACACATTTTCTCTATTTCTCTGGACAATTCCTTCAGGAGAGGGTATAATGGCAGAAGAAACCGAAAATGGGAGGCTATGCTATGAAGCTCAATACCAAACGCACCGTCCTCGTCGGCTTTGCCTTTTTGTCCATCTGCGCCTTCTGGCAGATGTACGACAACCTGATTCCCAAAATGCTCACGGAGACCTTTGGTATCGGCGAAAGCTTCTCCGGCATGGTCATGGCAGCGGATAATATGCTGGCTCTGTTCCTGCTGCCCCTGTTCGGCGGCCTGTCGGACAAATGCACCAGCCGTTTGGGACGGCGGCGGCCCTTCATCCTCTTTGGCACGTTGGCTGCGGTGGTGCTGATGATGGCCCTGCCGCTGCTGACGGACAGCTACCACGCCTCCCCCGCCGGGTGGCAGATTCCCTGCTTCATTCTTTGCCTGGGGCTGCTGCTGGTGGCCATGGGCACCTACCGCAGTCCCGCTGTGGCTCTGATGCCCGACGTGACCCCCAAGCCTCTGCGCAGCAAGGCCAACGCCATCATCAACCTGATGGGCGCCCTGGGCGGTATCCTCTACCTGCTGATTACCACCTTCCTGTACAAGACCAGCCGGGATGTGTATGTATCTTACCTGCCCCTGTTCGCCATTGTAGGCGGCATCATGCTGCTGGCTCTGGCGGTGGTCATGTTCTTTGTCAACGAGCCGAAGCTGGTGGCCCAGCAGCAGGAATACGAGCGGGCCCATCCCGAGGACACGTTGACCCAGGTCACGGAGAATGGCGAGATGCTGCCGTCTGCCGTGAAAAAGAGTCTGGCCTTCCTGTTGGCCTCCATCGCCCTGTGGTTCATCGGCTACAACGGCGTCAGCACCTGGTTCTCAGTCTACGCCGCCAAAAGCTGGGGCATGACCCTGGGGCAGGCCAACACCTGCCTAACCATTGCCACCGCCGGCGCCATCGTCAGTTACATCCCGGTGGGCAACGTGGCCAGCAAAATCGGCCGCCGCAAGACCATCCAGTTCGGAACCTTGCTGCTGGCGGGCAGCTTCTTCGCCGCCTTCCTGTACACCCTGGCCCGGGACAGCTTCTCCCCGGTGCTGTATCTTCTGTTCGTCCTGGTGGGCGTGGCCTGGGCTTCCATCAACGTAAACAGCCTTCCCATGGTGGTGGAGATGTGCAAGGGCAGCGAGGTGGGCAAGTTCACGGGACTTTATTACACCTTCTCCATGTCCGCCCAGATCGCCACGCCCATTGTGGCCGGATGGCTGCTGGAGCATGTGGATTACAAGGTTCTGTTCCCCTATGCCGCGATTTTTGTGTTCGCCTCCTTCGTGACCATGGGCTTTGTCAAGCACGGCGACAACAAGGTGGAGGCGAAAAAGGGCCTGGAGGCCTTTGATGTAGAGGATTAATGGGCGGCGGGTACGGCCCGCAGCGAATGCGTGGCCGCCAGTGGCGGCGGACAATGCGTACGTCAGCCCGGCAATAATCAATACACCATTTGCGGTAAATTGGTGTTTGGCGGCGAGTCGCCGCAGACAATGCGTGCCCGGGCTGGGTGGTATTCGTTACGCCTTTGGGTGAAAATTATGGTATGATTGCCACTGGCAATCATAGATATTTTTGATTCGCTGCGCGGAGCACCACGGCTCGGTATCGTTCCCCTGGTAATCATGTGCTAAATCGGTGTTTCTTGGTCAGCCCCTTGCCTCTCCCTATGGGAGAGGTGCCCCCTATGGGGGCGGAGAGGGCCCTCTCAGTCACGGCTAACGCCGTGCCAGCTCCCCCAACGGGGGAGCCAAGGCCGCTGCCCGCCAAACTACAATTTGTTGCTGTCATTTTATTTTCAACTTTTAAGGATCTGATTGTATGCTGGAATTTCTGCTTGTTTTGCTTCTACTCTATCTGCTCTCCACCCGGTGCCGTCATGGGCATCCGGGGCTGAAGGATTTGCAGGGCTGGTCCTATGCCCACCGGGGACTTCATGGCGATGGGGTGCCGGAAAACAGCATGGCCGCCTTCCAGGCTGCTCTGGACGCGGGCTACGGCATTGAGCTGGACATCCACCTGCTGAAGGACGGCAACCTGGCGGTGATGCACGACTCCCTCCTGAACCGCACCACCGGCCAGCCGGGGCGGATCGAGGATCTGACCACCGAGGATTTGAAGCACTACCACCTGGAGGGCACAGAGCAGACCATCCCCGAATTTAGGGACGTGCTGACCCTGTTCCAGGGGAAGGCGCCTCTCATCGTGGAGCTGAAGCCCACCGATGGAAATCACGCCGCTTTGGCGGAGGCCGCCTGCAAAATGCTGGAGACCTATCCCGGAGTATTCTGCATGGAATCCTTCGATCCCCGGTGCGTGGCCTGGCTGAAAAAGCACCGCCCGGAGATCATCCGGGGGCAGCTGACGGAGAATTTCCTCCGGAGCCGGAATGAGCTGCCCGGGTATCTGCAATTCCTGCTGACGCTGTGCATGAGCAACTTCCTGTGCGTACCGGATTTTGTGGCCTACAAATTTTCCGACCGGAATTCCACGCCCAGCTGGGCTGTCTGCCGCAAACTCTGGAAGGCCCAGGGCGTCAGCTGGACGCTGCGCAGCCAGGCGGAATACGATACCGCCGTGGAGGAAGGCACCCTGCCCATTTTTGAAGGTTTCCGTCCATAATCGTTCCCCCAGGCCGATGCGGCCTGGGGGATTTTTCGTCAATACCGCAGATAGCGCCGCAGCTTGGCCTGCGCGCGCTTCAGCGTCCGGCAGACGGTGCTTCTGCCTACGCCCAGTTCCTGAGCCAGGGCCGCCTGGGTTTTCCCGCCGTAGTAGCACGCCAGCAGAACCTCCCGCTCCCGCTGGGTCAGCACCTCCCGGATTACCTGCTCCAGGCGCTTTTTCTGCACCTCCTGGGGGAGCCGAGACCCCAGGTAGCCGTCATAGGGTGTATTTATCACTGCGCCAATACCCCCTGTCATAATAGTGCGCCGTCAGTTCCGCCAGCTCGTTCATCTGGGTCAGCATGGGGGTCAACTCCCGGATCCGGCGTTTCATTTGAAAAATCTCCTCCGGATCCTGGGTCTGGGCCAGCAGCTGACGCAGCTGCCGCAGCCTGGCCCTGAGTAGCTCCGCCGCCTCCTCATAGCAGCGGCTCAATTCCAACAAGGTCATAGGCCCCTCCTTTCACAGCGCAGGCAATGCAGCCCCGGTGCGTAGCACTCGCAGCCACAGTTCTGGCAGAAGCACGCCGGGCGCTCCGCCTGGGAATCCACAAACAACGTGTAGGGAAATTCCAGATACATATTCTTTTCCGCCTTTCTGATTGGATGATATCTGGATTATACACCCGTTTCTTCCGTCGCGCCGCTGTACGCCGTTCGACAAAAAAAGCGCCGGGGGTCTGCTATACTAGGGATACGAAATTTTCCCCTTTTCATTTTCGGGAAAATCCGGTATGATATCTCCAAAGGAGGAGATGCCATGGAGGATTTGGATTTTATGCGGGAAGCGCTGGCCCTGGCCAGGGAGGCTTACGCGGACGGAGAAGTGCCGGTGGGCTGTGTGCTCGTCCGGCGGGGGGAGATCGTGGGCAGAGGCCGCAACCGCCGGGAGGGGGACAAGTCCGCCCTGGCCCACGCGGAATTGGAGGCCATTGACCAGGCCTGCCGGAATCTGGGGGGCTGGCGGCTGTGGGAGTGCACTCTGTATGTCACCCTGGAGCCTTGCCCCATGTGCGCAGGCGCCATCCTCAACGCCCGGATCCCTCGGGTGGTCTATGGCGCGTCCGACAGCAAGTGCGGCGCGGTACGCTCGGTTTGCGGGCTGTTTGACATGGCCTTTAACCATCATCCCCAGGTCACCGGCGGCGTGCTGGAGGAAGAATGCGCCGCGCTGCTGACAGAATTTTTCCGGAAGCTGCGCGTGGAATTGCGAACCCGGCCCAAATGGAGGCCCCGGGCGCAAACGGAGGAGAAAAACGGCTGAGCGGGCCGTGCCCGCGCACAACTTGAAAAGGGGGCATCGGATTTGAATCAGCAGCAGCGCGCCCTGCGGGTGGGGCTGACGGCGCTGGCCTGCGCGCTGGTGCTCCGGCTGTTCGCCTCGGGGCTGCCGGAACGGGTGCTGTCCTGGCTGTCGCATCCCGATACCGCGGCTTTTTTGCTCTATTTGGAAACCGGACGGGATGTCCGGTTTTCGCCGTCTACAGAGGCTTTTTCGCCGGATTTCCTGGAATCTCCCCCGGCATCGGCCCCAAATCCCACCGAGCCGCCCATTCCCTCTTTTTCCGAGGCGGATGTTATGGACGTGGATTTTATGTGCAGCAAGGATCCCGATATCCCCGCTTTGCTTACCCAGAAGCTGGAATGGGATCTATACGGCACGGAACCCACGGTGCTGATTTTGCACACCCATTCCACGGAAAGCTACACCCGCAGCGGCGAGGATTACGAGGAAACCTCCGCCTGGCGCACCCTGGACGAGCGCTATAACATGCTCTCCATCGGCAGCCGGGTGGCGGAAATCTTGACGGAAAACGGCATACCCACCCTCCAGGATCGGGAGCTTCACGACTATCCCTCCTACAACGGCTCCTATACGGATGCCCGGGAAACCATTCGCGGCTATCTGGAGGAATATCCCAGCATTCAGCTGGTGCTGGATTTGCACCGGGATGCCTCCGGGGAGGGGAGCAGCCAGATGCGCCCCCGGGTTCTGCTGGACGCGGGCAGCTGTGCCCAGCTGATGGTGGTGCTGGGCACCAACTACAAGCAGTATGCGGACAACCTCTCTCTGGGGCTGAAGCTGCAAGCCCAGCTGGAGCGGCAAGCACCGGGGATCACCCGCCCGCTTCAGCTCCGGGCCGCGCGGTTTAATCAAGATCTGTCCCCCGGCGCGCTGCTGATTGAGGTGGGGGCGGCAGGAAACACCCACGCCGAAGCCCTGCTGGCTGCCCAGGAGCTGGCCAACGCCATCCTCTGCCTGGCCCGGGGCACCCAGTAGGAAAAAAGGGGCTGTTAAAAAAGTCCCCCCAGCAATGTAGCCAGTGCCGAAAGGCA
>CAMEWZ010000054.1 GCA_945946745.1 uncultured Clostridia bacterium
AGACCGTCCAGCATCTCATGGCGGCGTACTGTGGTAAGGGAGTGGTGGTCGGTTAGGTAGACCACTTGAACCCGATAGCCAAGTTCCCCGGCATAATAGGGCAGAAGCCCGGCGAAAAACAGCTGCTCATCATCTCCGTGGGTGGAAAACAGAATCAGATCCGCACATCCCTCCGCCGGGGCCTCCCAACGCTGGACAAAGGTTGGAACCTGGCCCGGCGTAAACACATACAGCTCATTGAGCCGAACCGGGCCGCTGTGGAAGGACACTGTCACGGAAACGGGTGCTCTGCCGAAGTATGCCTCCAGATCCAGGAATTCGTGCAGAAAGCCGCTGCGCCCGCACACGATCGTTTCCTCTGTAGCATTGTCGGTCACGGTATATTCCCCATATTCTTCGTCAAATATCAGATACAGCGAGCCGATTCCCTCCGGGGCTTCCAGCGTCATCCAGGCGGGAGACCCGTAGGTTTGGGCTCTGACGGTATTGCCGTCAAAAAGGCCTGCCAGGTAGGGAAAGCCCTCTTGAGCCGCAATGAGGGAAGTTCCGCTGATATCCCGGGCCTGCACTGGCTCTGCGGCCTTTGCCCGCGGCGCTGCAGCCAGGAAAAGACACAGAAAAGCGCAAACGCTTCTTCGCAGCAGGCGCAACATGGCGATCCCTCCCGTTTCTGTATATCTGTATTCATTATATCAGAGAGCACTGCGCTTGTCAAAAGGGAGATGTGGCAGGCTTGACATTGGGTTGCCCTACATGTAAAATGGGATTGATTCGACAAAGGCCGACAGTTTTCATTTCAGAAAGCAGGAAAGGGGGAAATCCCTGTGGAACAATCCGATATTCTGGCGCAGCTTCCCCGGCTTGCGCTGCCCTGGTACGCGGAAAACCGCCGGGAGCTGCCCTGGCGGGCGGATCGGGAGGCGTATCATATTTGGCTGTCGGAAATCATGCTCCAGCAGACCCGGGTGGAGACAGTAAAGGGGTATTATGCCCGGTTTCTGGAGGCACTGCCCACTGTGGAAGCCCTGGCTGCCTGCGATGACGATGCCTTGCACAAGCTCTGGGAAGGGCTTGGGTATTACAGCCGGGTGCGGAATCTGAAAAAAGCTGCCCAGGTGATTATGGAGCAATACGGCGGGGCGTTCCCTAAGCGCTATGACCAGGTTCTGGCGCTGCCCGGTATCGGGGCCTATACGGCGGGTGCCATCTGCTCCATCGCCTTCGGACTGCCTACCCCGGCAGTGGACGGAAATGTGCTGCGCCTGGTTTCCCGGCTGCTGGATGACCCGGCCCCGATTGACCTGCCTGCCACAAAAGCCCGGGTCACGGAGGCTTTGGCGGCGGTTTATCCCCGGGAAGCGGGGGACTTTACCCAGGCGCTGATGGAGCTTGGCGCCACGGTGTGCGGCCCGAACCGAAAGCCGGAGTGCGGCAGCTGTCCCTGCCGGGAATGCTGCCTGGGCTTTCAGCATGGTACGGCGGAGGCGCTGCCTGTGAAAGTGCCCAAAAAGGAGAAACGGCAGGAGGAACGGACGGTTTTCCTTTTTCGATGCGGCGATCAGTACGCTCTGGAAAGAAGACCCGATAAGGGCCTTCTGGCGGGACTGTGGCAATTTCCCAATGTGGCGGGGCAGCTGGATACCCGGCAGGCCCTGGCCCAGGCGGAGCGCTGGGGACTGCGGCCCAGGGAAATCCAGCGGGAAGTATTCCGAAAGCACATCTTTACCCATATTCAGTGGAATATGAAAGGGATTTATCTGGAAGTTGCTGAGCCGGCTGGCCCCTTCCAGTGGTTTACAGAGGAACAGATCAACACTCAGGCGGCGCTGCCCACGGCGTTTCGCCTGTTTTGGGAGGAATCATAATGTATGACTTTCACATCCATTCCCGGGTATCCTTTGACGGGCACGACGCGGCGGAGGCCATGGCCCGGGCAGCGGTAGACGCGGGGCTGAAGGAAATCTGCTTCACCGACCACCTGGACTATGATCCGCTGGGAACCATGCCGGATATGGCCTTTGACACGGAGGTCTACCGCAGGGAATATGACGGCCTGGAGGTTCCGGGCCTAATGATCCGCCGGGGAATGGAATTTGGACTGAGCCGGGATAATGTAGCGCAATTTCAGCGGGATCTGAAGCGGTATCCCTTTGATTTTGTTTTAGGCTCTATCCATTTTGTGGATGATTTGGATGTCTATTTTGCGGAATACTGGCAGAATAAAACGGTTTTTCAAGCGGAACGCCGCTTTTTGGAGGAAACTCTGGCCTGTGTGCGGATTCACGATGATTTTGACGTTTTGGCCCATCTGACCTACATCAGCAAGCCGCCCTGCCATCCCAATCCCAGACCGCTGCCCTATGGAGAGCACCGGCAGATCATCGACGAGATTCTCCGCACTTTGGCGGATAAGGGAAAGGGCCTGGAGCTGAATACCAGCGGCCTGGATCGCTGCGGCGGTTTTCTGCCTACGGCGGATTATTTCCACCGGTTTCGGGAGCTGGGCGGCCAGATCGTCACCATTGGCTCCGATGCCCACCGATGCAACCGGGTGGGGCAGTATTCCGCCGGGGCCTGCGATATGCTGAAGGACATTTTTGGGTACGTCTGTACCTTTGAAGGCCGGAAACCGATTTTCCATAAGCTGTGATTATCACGGGAGAATGCCCTCGTGGCGCAGCAGCCAGGCCTTGCGCGCCAGACCGCCGGCGTAGCCGGTGAGCTGTCCCTTGGCGCCTACACAGCGGTGGCAGGGAATCACAATGGAAATGGGATTGCGTCCCACCGCACCGCCCACGGCCTGCGCGGACATGGCAGCCTTGCCCAGCTGCCGGGCGACTTCCCGGGCGATGCTGCCGTAGCTGCGGGTCTCGCCGTAGGGAATGGTCAGCAGAATGTCCCACACCAGGCGCTGAAAGGGGGTTCCCTCCGGGGCCAGGGGTAGGGAAATATGGGGGATCTGCCCCCCAAAATAGGCGTCCAGCCACTGCTTTGTGTTATCCAAAATGGGGTGGCTGCGGGAAGGTACGTCCTCTGGACAGGGCCGATCCATCCAGATCCCGGTAAGGCCTTCCTCGGAACAGGTGAGCAGAAGCGTTCCCAGCGGGGATGGATATTGCGCGTAATGGGTCATGGTGTGGTCTCCTTTCTTGAAATCGGATAGACGATCCGGGCGGGAAAGTCCATAGCTGCGCCCTTGCATTCCCCTGCGGGCTATGGTATGATAAGGAAAATGGGATCTTGGCGAAAGAGAAAAGGATGTGAAGCGGGAAATGAAAAAACTGAGCCGCGGCGCTTATGAGGATATGAAGGGCTTTGTCCGGGTGGCGGAAACGCTGCTGGAGGTTCTGGTCATGACGCTGCTGTACTACGCTGCCTGGAAGAAAGGGTATTCCCTGGACTATTTTGTCTATAAGGGCAAATATGTGCTGATGGGCGTATACGCGGTACTGCTGTATGTGTTTTTCCAGAACTCGGAATGTACCAAATTTGGACAGCTGCGCAGAATTGATTTGATTCTGGGGCAGATCATATCGCTGTTTCTGGTGAATTTCATCACCTATTTCCAGCTGTGTTTGATCGCCAACGCCATGCTGTCTCCCACGCCGATTCTGCTGCTGCTGGCAGGGGAGATCGTGGCGGCAGTGGTGCTGATTTATGTGTACACGGGGCTGTATCACAAGCTGTACGCGCCCCACGATATGCTGCTGGTCTATGGCAACAGGCGGGGCGTTGATCTGAAGATCAAGATGGACTCCCGGAAGGACAAGTATAATATCAGCAAGCTGATCTCTGCGGAGGAGGGAATGGAGGCCATCTGTCGGGAAATCCCCAATTTTGACGCGGTGATTCTCAATGATGTGCCCGCCCAGCTGCGAAACGACATTTTAAAATACTGCTACCGCTATCGGATCCGCACCTATATCGCCCCGAAGCTGACGGACATTATGATCCGGGGTGCCCGGAATATCACCCTGTTTGATACCCCACTGCTGCTGGTCAAGGGCACGGGCTTGACCCCTGCCCAGCGGGTTGCGAAGCGGGCGATGGACATTGTGCTGTGTTCCATTGCCATGATTCCGGCGGCGCCGGTGATGCTGCTGGTGGCGCTGGCTATCAAGCTGGAGGATGGCGGCCCGGTATTTTACCGCCAGAAGCGGCTGACCCGGAACGGCAGGGAATTTGAGATTCTCAAGTTCCGCAGCATGATCGTAGACGCGGAGAAATTCGAGGGTGCGGTGCTGGCCAAGGAGCGGGATCCCCGAATCACCAGGGTGGGCCGTGTCATCCGGGCTACCCGCCTGGACGAGCTGCCCCAGCTGCTGAACATCTTGAAGGGGGATATGAGCATCGTCGGCCCCCGGCCGGAGCGGAAGGTCATCGCGGATGAATACTGCAAGGAGATTCCGGAATTTGCCTACCGCTTAAAGGTGCGGGGCGGCTTGACCGGCTACGCCCAGATCTACGGCAAGTACAATACCAGCGCCTATGACAAGCTGCGGCTGGATCTGATGTATATTGAGAACTACTCGCTGCTGCTGGATATCAAGCTGATTTTTCTGACGCTGCGAATCATTTTCAGCAAGGACAGCACCGAGGGCATTGATGTGGCCCAGGAGAACCAGAAACGGGCCGAGGAGCTGCTCCGGGAGATCGACCGGGACAAACAGGAATAACGAAAGGCTGTCATTCCATGGGGAAGCTCTGGAATGACAGCCCATTTTATTCCGCCATGGAAACAGAGCGTTTGCACAGGGAGAAGACCTTGCGTATTAGTGTGTACGCGGCCCAAACCAACGCGGACAGGCACAAAGACCGGAAATATACGGTCAGTACAACAGGGAGGAAATATTGCAGCCGATCCTCTGCTTGCGGCACCAGATCGGCAAGGGCGCTGTAGACTTGCTGATCGAAGATCCAGGACACCAGATAGGCCCCCAGACACAGGTCGGACAGGAAGGCCAGAATCCTGCGGATCATTCGCCCGCACCGGCTGAAATCCAGACCGGCGAAAAACTGGAAAACCAGGACGCTCTGAATCACGGTCAGAATGGAGGCGTGCTCGTCCCAGATGCCGATGATGAAATTGCCGGGATAGCAGCGGTAGTAGCTGTAGCTGCCAACGGCGACAAAGGTCAGACCTATGCACAGAAGATTCACGCTTCTTTTGATATTCAGCGGATAATCCCGGAGATAAGCGCCCAAATAATAATAGGTAATGGGGAACATGGAAATCCACCAGCTGGGCAGCAGGGGGTCACAGGCATCGGAGGAGGAGGGGGAGAGCCACCAGCTGGCATCGGTGAGACAGTGAATGTTCGCGATTCCGGGCATGGCCGTGAGCAGCAGGAAAATCAGAATCAGATTTCTCCGGCTGCGCTGGGAGCCAAGGTTGTCATATAGGATATTCAAGTAGGGGATCAGCAGATATAGGCCGATGTACATGCCAATGTACCAACCGTAGGGGGCGGTGGAGAAGGAGAAAAGACCCAGAAATTCCTTCCAAAGCGAGACAGTCTCTCCCCAGAAGGTTTTCGCGGCATAGATATGGTAAGCACCGGTGCAGAGGCTGGCCAGCAGGTAAAGAATCAGAACCTTGGAAATGCCGAGAAAATACTGCCGGGTGGGCTTCTTGTTTTTCATTAGGTATCCCGACAGCATCAGAAACAGCGGGACACAGATCATAAAGAAGCTGCGCAGCAGCGTCATAAGGTACATGGATTTTCCCATCACCGGCACACCGTAAAGTCCGGAATTGGCGAAAAAGTGAACCCCAACCACGCAAAACAGCGCGAAGCAGCGCAGAACATCCAGCGCGGGATTTCGGGAGGACGCGTTCGTGCCCATCAAACTTCTCCTTTGCCATTGAAAAGATCTTTGCCGCCATTATAATCCGTTCGGGGGAGGATTGCAAGAAAATGTTGGAAAAAGGGAAAGAAAGACGGCTTTGCGAAATCCCCCCTTGCAAAAGGGGAGAGATTTGCTATAATAAAGAACATGTATGATGGCGATGTATCACCGCCGGAGAGGAGAATGTGTATGTCCCTGCGGGCGAGACTGTATGGTTACTGGATGAAAAAGCGGCCCAAAAGCATGAGTTCCGCCAAGGTCATCGCGGTGGTGTTCGCCTTGATCGTCCTGCTGGGAACCTGCCTGCTGGCGCTCCCGGCCGCGGCCCGGGACGGCGTGTCCTGCGGTTTCCGCCCGGCGCTGTTTACGGCAACCTCCGCTACCTGTGTCACCGGGCTGGTGCTGTACGACACCTGGAGCCAGTGGAGCGGCTTTGGGCAGACGGTGATTTTGTGCTTGATTCAAATTGGCGGCCTGGGCTTTATGTCCGCGGCCACGCTGCTGGTTTTTGTGCTGCGCAGGCGAATCGGCCTAAAGCAGCGGTTGGTGATGGCCCAAGCGCTGAGCCTAAACGAGATCGACGGCGTGGTGCGGCTTCAGCGGACGGTGCTATTTGGCAGCTTCACTGTGGAGGCCATCGGCGCACTGGTGCTGACCCTTCACTTCTGGCCAAGCTATGGCTTTTGGCGGGCCTTGCGCTGGGGGGTATTTCATTCCGTTTCCGCCTTCTGCAACGCCGGTTTTGACATTTTCGGCGTCTTGGAGCCGGGTGGCAGCTTGCTTCCCTTCCAGTCTGACCCGGTGGTGCTGCTGACTCTGGGCGCGTTGGTGGTGGTGGGCGGCCTGGGCTTTCTGGTCTGGGAAGAAATCGCGGAAAAGCGGCGGCTGCGCCGGTTCAGCGTTTACACCCGTCTGGTGCTGCTGACCACCGGCATTCTTCTGCTGCTGGGCTGGGCGCTGACCTGCCTGCTGGAGTGGAACAATCCGGAGACCCTGGGGGGCATGGATGTGGGGGACAAGCTGCTCAACGGCCTGTTCCAGTCCATTACCCTGCGGACGGCAGGCTTTGCGGCCATTGACCAGGCTCGGCTGACCCAGGCGGGAAAGGCGGTAAGCGTGTTTTTCATGCTCATCGGCGGTTCCTCCGGTTCCACGGCAGGTGGCCTCAAAACCGTTACCTTTATGGTGCTGGTGCTGTTCATTATGGCCCGGGCCAGAGGGAAAAGCAGTGTGTGCGTATTCCGCCGCACCATCCCTCAAGCGCAGGTGCTGGACGCCATGACCATTGCCTTTATTATGATTTTTCTGGCTATGGTGGGAGGCGCGTTTATCAGCGCCACCTCGCCGGTTCCCTTTACGGACGCCCTGTATGAGGCGGTTTCCGCCCTGGGCACCGTGGGGCTGACGGCAGGTGCCACGGGAAGCTTAAGCGTTCCGGCGCAGATTTTGATTATTTTCTATATGTATTTTGGCCGGGTGGGGGTACTGACCATCAGTCTGGGCTTCTTGACGGGAGACCGGGCGGAGGAGCGGTTCCGCTACGCCGAGACCAGTTTGCTGATCGGATAAGGAGTTGGCTTGTATGAAAACATATGTTGTGATCGGTTTGGGACGGTTTGGCTCGGCGCTGTCCCGGCAGCTGTGTATGCTGGGGGCTGAGGTTCTGGCAATGGATGTGCAGACCAGCCTGGTGCAGCAGCTGGCCAATGATGTGACCCAGGCTGTGGTGGGAGATGCCCAGGATAAGGAAGTGCTGCGCTCCCTGGGCGTGCGGAATTTTGACTGCGCCGTCATCGCCATCGGCGACAACCTGGCGGCGTCGGTGCTGATTACCATGAATTTGAAGGAATTGGGCGTGCCGTATATTGTCTGCAAGGCCCACGATGAGACCCACCGCCGGGTGCTGGAAAAGCTGGGAGTGGATCGGGTGGTGATCCCGGAGCAGGAGCACGCCCAGCGGCTGGGCCGCAGCCTGTTTTCTCACAATGTGCTGGATTATATTGAGCTGTCCGAGGACTATGGCATTCTGGAAGTTCCCAGTCCCAAGGACTGGGTGGGCAAGACCCTAAAAGAGCTGAACGTCCGGGCCAAGCTGGGTGTGAATATCATCGCCGTGGAAAACGGCAAGTCCACCAATGTTTCCCCCGCCGCGGATTACCGCATCCAGAAGGAGGACATCCTGGTGGTGCTGGGGGATAACTACGCTCTGGAGGCAATGCAGAAGTTGT
This sequence comes from uncultured Clostridia bacterium, assembly GCA_945946745.1. GTDB lineage: Bacteria > Bacillota > Clostridia > Oscillospirales > Oscillospiraceae > Faecousia. Next base: position 8,079 of record CAMEWZ010000054.1, read on the forward strand.
GATGGAGCAGAGGATTACATCCCGGAAGAATCCTGCTTTGCAGCAGGTGAAAAAGCTGCTGTCCTCCAAAAAGGCCCGGGAGGAAATGGGACTGTTCGTGGCGGACGGCACCAAGCTTCTTGCGGAGGCGGTACGCTATTGCCCCGGGCTGGATACGGTGATTTTATCCGACGGTGTGCAGGCCCAGGTGCCCCAGAATGTTCGTCTGATCCGGGTGCCGGAAGATGTGATGGTATCCCTGTCTCCCATGGCGGCGCCCCAGGGAGCGCTGTTTCTGTGCCGTTTGCCGGAAAAAACGCCTTTCATCCCCAGAGGGGGAATGGTGCTGCTGGACGGCATCCAGGATCCGGGAAATCTGGGCACCATTTTGCGTACCGCCGATGCCCTGGACATTCCCGTGGCCCTGCTGGAGGGCTGCGCGGATCCTTACAGCCACAAGGTGGTTCGCGCCAGCATGGGAGCGGTGTTCCGCACCCAGGTGGTGCAGGTTTCCTGGCAGGAGGCAAAGGCTGCCTGCGCCGCCGGGAAAATTCCCATCGGCGTGACGGCGCTGAGTGAGCGTGCCATGGATTTGCGTCAAGCAGAGCTGAAAAACATGGCTGTGGTCATCGGCAGCGAGGGCCAGGGCGTCCGGCAGGAGATATTGGACAGTGCGGACGCGGAACTGATTATCCCCATGAATCCCCACTGCGAATCCCTAAACGCCGCCGTGGCGGCCGCCATTGTCATGTGGCAGATGAAGCTTTAAATAAAAAAACCATAGCGTTCCAAAGATAAGAGAGGAGGAACCGAAATGCTGCTTCATTGGATCTGGCTTGCCCACCGTCCCGGGGTGAATGACCGGGTGAAGCTGGCGCTTTTGCGGCATTTTCGGGATCCGGAGGATATCTTCTTTGCGGACAACGGCGCCTATGACTATGTGGAGGGCCTTACCCAGGAGGCGAAGGACGCGCTGCTGGATAAGGATTTGACCGGGGCCGAGGAAATTTTGGAGGCCTGCACCCGGGAAAAGCTGCATATTCTGACCTACCAGGATGCCGCGTATCCCGCCCGGCTGAAAAACATCACCGATCCGCCGGTGGTGCTTTACTATAAAGGACGGCTCCCGGATTTCGATGCCCTGCCGCTGATTGGTGTGGTGGGCACCCGGAAGGCCTCGGCCTATGGCTTGACCACTGCCAAGCGTATGGGCTACCAGATCGGCAAGTGCGGCGGCATTGTGGTTTCCGGCATGGCCTACGGCATTGACGGCATGGCCATGAGCGGCGCGCTGACTGCCGGGCAGACGGTGGTGGGGGTGCTGGGCTGCGGGGCGGATGTGGTATATCCTCTGTCCAACCGGGCGCTTTTCCGGGATGTGGAGGAATACGGCTGTCTGCTCAGCGAGTTCCCGCCGGGATACCCGCCCGCGAAATGGACCTTCCCCAAGCGAAACCGGATCATCAGCGGCTTGAGTAACGGCGTGCTGGTGGTGGAGGCGCCGGAAAAGAGCGGCGCCTTGATCACCGCCCGATTGGCGGCAGAGCAGGGCCGGGATGTATTTGTGGTGCCGGGAAATATCGATATGCCCAGCTTTGTGGGCAGCAACCGGCTGCTGCGGGATGGGGCCATTATGGTTTCTTCCGGCTGGGATGTGGTCAGTGAATACGAGGCGCTGTATCCGGACAAGCTGCACAGGGAAGACGCGCCCTGCCAGGTCAGAGCCTACCCCGATGAGGTGCTTCGGGCATCCCAGCCGGAAAAAATCCCGCCAAAGGTGGCGCAAACCCCTGCTTATCCGGAGAAAAAAGGGAAGCTTAAGAAAAACTTAGACAAAAAAGACATTGACAAGTGTAGCCAGACGGCTTATAGTGACGTATACGCCACCCGCCCGGCGCTGTCGCCAGACGAAGCGGCGGTGGCCGCCGCCCTGGAATCGGGGGAGCGGCTGGTGGACGATGTGATCGCCGAGACCGGGCTGACCACCGGCAAGCTTCTGGCAATCTTAACCATGCTGGAGCTGAAAGGCGTCATCAAGCGCTTGCCCGGCAAGCGCATCTGCTTGAAAATCAGGCAAAATAAGGAAATGGAATGAAACGGAGAACGTGTATACATGGGCAAACCTAGCAACCTTGT
>CAMEWZ010000055.1 GCA_945946745.1 uncultured Clostridia bacterium
CGATGCCCAAGAAATTCTCCTGGGTAAGCTGATTGAAGGTGATGATCTCATCCACCCGGTTCAGGAACTCCGGCCTTAGGAACTCCCGCAGGGCCTTCATTGTTTTTTCCTTCACCATGTCGTTCTCTGTTCGGCCAAAGCCCAGGCCGCCCACCCGGCCATCCGAGCCGGCGTTGGAGGTCATAACGATGATGGTATTCTCAAAGTTGACCACCCGACCCTGGGCATCGGTGATCCGGCCATCGTCCAGCACCTGCAGCAGCACATTCAGCACATCGGGGTGGGCCTTCTCGATCTCATCAAAGAGCACCACACTGTAGGGGCGGCGGCGAATCTTCTCCGTCAGCTGCCCGGCCTCGTCATAGCCCACATAGCCGGGAGGGGAACCAATCAGCTTGGAGACGGTGTGCTTCTCCATATATTCGGACATATCCAGACGAATCAAGCTGTCCACACTGTCGAACAGATCGGATGCCAGTTGCTTGACCAGCTCCGTCTTGCCCACACCGGTGGGGCCGACGAAAATAAAGGAAACCGGGCGCTTCTTCGGGGAAATCCCCACCCGATTGCGGCGGATTGCCCGGGCCACCGCGTCCACTGCCTCGTCCTGGCCCACAATGTGGGTCTTTAACCGGGCGGACAGGCCTTTGATCTGCTCATACTCCTGGGCTTTGATTTTGGAAGCGGGGATTTTTGTCCACATTTCAATAATCCGCGCCAGGTTCTCCATGGTCACGGCAGGCTTGGGCAGGGCTTCCAGCGCTTCAATTTTGGGCGCCAGCTGCATCAGCTTGCTGCGTACCAGGGCAAGACGCTCATAATTTTCGTTTTCCGTGTCCTCATTGAGCATCCGCAGCTCCAGCTCGTAGTCGTCCCGCTCCTTTTTCAGCTCGGCCAGCTCGGAGATTTCCTTGCACTGCAGGTTCACATCGGAACAGGCTTCGTCCAGCAGGTCGATGGCCTTATCCGGCAGAAAGCGGTCGGTGATATACCGCTCGGACAGCACCACGCACTGGTGGGCGATCTCCGGGGAGATCTCCACCCCGTGGAACTCAGCATAGGCCTTGGCCACGCCCTGCATGATCTGGCTGGCTTCGGCGATGGTAGGCTCCGCCACGGTGACGGGCTGGAAACGGCGCTCCAGGGCGGCGTCCTTCTCGATATACTTGCGGTATTCGGCAAAGGTGGTGGCGCCGATGACTTGAATCTCTCCCCGGGACAGAGCGGGTTTTAGGATATTGGCGGCGTTCATGGAGCCTTCCGCGTCTCCCGCGCCTACCAGATTGTGAACCTCGTCGATCACCAGAATGATATTGCCGCACTCCTTGATTTCGGCGATCAAGCTCTTCATACGGCTTTCAAACTGGCCCCGGAACTGGGTACCGGCCACCAAAGCCGTCAGGTCTAACAGGAACACTTCCTTATCCCGAAGCTTATAGGGCACCTCTCCCGCAGCGATCCGCTGGGCCAGGCCCTCAGCGATGGCGGTTTTGCCAACACCAGGTTCCCCAATGAGGCAGGGATTATTTTTCTGACGGCGGTTCAGAATCTGAATGACCCGCTCCGTCTCCACATCCCGGCCAATGACTTTGTCCAGCTTTCCTTCCCGGGCACGACCCGTCAAGTCCATGCAGTAGCTATCCAGGAATTTGTGCTTTTTATTCTTCTTTTTTCCCGGCTCTCTGTCCTTCTGCTCCTCCTTCCGGGGGGCGGGACGGGGCGGCTGGGCAGGCAGGCTATTGCTGCCGAACAGCTGGTTCAGCAGGGGGAAGGTTGCGGTCTGGCTGTCGATCTCGTCGTCATCATGGTCATCGCTGTCGTCCTTCTGGCCGAACATGCTGCTCATCTCATCGCTGAGCAGATCCAGATCCTCCTCGGAAATCCCCATCTGCCGCACCGCCTGGTCGATCTGGGGAATGCCCAGGCTCCGGGCGCATTTGAGGCAATACCCCTCGTTTAAGGTAACACCGTTTTCAATTTTCGTGATGAACACCACGGCAATGTTTTTCTTGCACTTGGCGCACATTTTTGGCTGCATATCCAATCACTCCTTTTTGCAAGGATTTCTTTCCTTTGTGACGAAGTATACCATATCACATTGGAAAATGAGAGAACAAATTATGAACGTTCCCCCTGCCGTCCATTCTACGCTCACGCCGTCCAATCGCTGCCCGCTTCAAATTTCGCGATGCCGTCATCATACCACAGGTGGGTCATGTATAACCCGCCCGGGGGTACGGTTGGGCCGGCGGCAGTACGGTTGCCTGCGTCCAGGATGGCGCCGATCTCCTCGGGTCGGATCTTCCCCTCGGCGGCATAGACCACGGTGCCCGCCATGGCCCGGGCCATGTTGTATAAAAAGCCATTGGCGCACACCTTCAAGGTAATCCGGTTTCCCTGGCGCTCCACATGATAATAATATACGGTACGGACGGTGGATTTGACATCGGTGCCCACACTTCTTACCGCCGCGAAATCATGGGTGCCCACAAACTGCGACGCGGCAGCCTGCATCACAGTTTCGTCCAGATGCCTGGGATAAAACCAGGCCCTGTCCACATAGAAGGGATCCTTCAGCCGGGAATTGTAGATCTGATAGGTATATTCCTTCCGGACACAGGAGCCGATGGCGTTGAAATCCTCGTGAACTTCAAAGGCCTTTGTCACCACAATGTCGCAGGGCAGGTGGGTATTCAGCGCATAAGGTAGCCGCTCCACCGGAATGGTGGAGCTGGTGCGAAAATTGGCGACATACACCCGGGCGTGAACTCCCGCGTCCGTGCGGCCACAGCCGGTCACATGCACCGGATGGCCCACCACCATGGCGGTGGCCTTCTCCAAGGTCTCCGCCACAGTGGGCAGATTTTTCTGCACCTGCCAGCCGTGATAGCGGGTTCCCAAATAGGTCAAAAACAAAGCAATATTACGCATGTTCGCCCTCACAGCCCCATTTGGCGCAGCAGCAGCACCGCGGCGACCATGACCGCTCCGGCAGCAAAGGCAGAAAAGTCCACCCGGCGGTAGTGCAGCAGCTTCATTTTGGTTCGGCCTTCTCCGCCTTGGTAGCAGCGGCACTCCATGGCGGTGGCCAGCTCGTCCGCCCGGCGGAAGGCGCTGATAAACAGCGGCACCAGAATCGGCACCAGCGCCTTGGCCCGGTCGATCAGGGAGCCTGTCTCAAAATCCGCGCCCCGGGCTTTTTGCGCGGACATGATCTTATCCGTCTCCTCGATCAGTGTGGGAATGAACCGCAGAGCGATGCACATCATCATGGACAGCTCGTGCACCGGAACATGCAGCTTTTTCAGAGGCCCCATCAGCGATTCCAGGCCGTCGGTCAGCGCGATGGGAGAGGTGGTATAGGTCAGCAGGAAGGTACCGGTGATCAGCATGAGAATCCGGGCCATCATCATCACCGCCCGGGTGAGTCCCCCCAGGGTGATGGTCAGCTTCCAGATTTTCAGAATCGTCGGGCCTTCCTTGGTGAAAAACAGATTCAAAATACCGGTGAACACCAAAATCATCACCAGGGGCTTCATGCCCCGCAGAATGGCCTTAAACGGGATCTGAGAGATGCAGATCACCGTAATGAGAACCAGCAGCATCAGACCGTAGGATAGCCAACTCTGGGCCAGAAACAGCGTCAGAATGTAAACCACCAGTAAAATCAGCTTGGTGCGGGGATCCATACGGTGGATGGGAGAATGTCCCGGGAAATATTGCCCCAGGGTTATATCCTTAAGCATGGCGCTCCCCTCCCCGAATCCGTTTCAAGGCGCTTACCGCCTGGTCGATGGTATACACATTTTCCACATCCAGTCCCAGCTTTTTGAGGCACAGAAACACCTGGGTCACCTGGGGAATGTTCAGTCCCATGGCAGTCAGCTCCTCGGCATGGCAAAATACCTCTGCCGGTGTGCCGTCCATGGCAAGCTTGGAGCCGTTCATCACCAGCAGCCGGTCCGTCAGCCGGGCCACGTCCTCCATGGAATGGGAGACCATCATGATGGTGGCGTTCTTCGCCTGGCGATAGGCCTGGATATTGCCCAGGATCTCCGCCCGGCCCACGGGATCCAGCCCGGCGGTGGGCTCGTCCAGAATCAGCACCTCCGGCTCCATGGCAATCACACCGGCAATGGCCACCCGGCGCTTTTGCCCGCCGGACAGGTCAAAGGGAGACACCTCCAGCTGGGCCTCGGTCAAGCCCACAAAGCCGGCGGCTTCCCGAACCCGGCGGTCGATTTCCTTCTCCTCCAGGCCCATATTCTTCGGCCCAAAGGCAATATCCTTATAAACCGTCTCCTCAAAAAGCTGATATTCCGGGTACTGGAACACCAGTCCCACCCGGAATCGTGCCTGGCGGGTCAAGGCTTTCTCCGACCAGATATCCTTCCCATCCAGCACAACGCTGCCGGAGGTAGGCTTCAGCAAGCCGTTGAGCTGCTGCATCAAAGTTGATTTTCCGGAGCCGGTATGTCCGATGATGCCGATAAATTCCCCCCGCTGGACAGAAAAGGACACATTGTCCAAAGCCTTGTGCTCAAAGGGGGTTCCAACGCTGTAAATGTAATTCAGATTCTTGATTTCCAGTATGGGTTCCAATTTTCTTCCTCCCAGCGGTCAAGCCTTTTTCTCCGCCTCGTTCAAGGCGTCCAAAAGTGCCTGCGCGCAATCTTCCGGTTCCAGCCGATCCAGGGGCAGCTGGAATCCCTGGTGATTCAGTTCCCAGCACAGCTCCACCGTTTCCGGTGCCGCCAGGCCAATGCTGTGCAGCAGCTCCACCTGGGAAAAAACCTCCTGCGGCGTGCCGTCGGCGGCTACCTTTCCCTGGTGCAGCACCACCACCCGCTGGCACTGGGCCGCTTCGTCCATATGATGGGTAATCAAAACCACGGTAATGCCCTTTTCCCGGTTCAGCCGTCCGATGGTCTGCATGACCTCCCGGCGGCCTCTGGGATCCAGCATGGCGGTAGGCTCGTCCAGCACAATGCACTTCGGCTCCATGGCAATGATGCCCGCGATGGCAACCCGCTGCTTCTGTCCGCCGGACAGAAGATGGGGCGCGTGCTCCCGGTATTCATACATGTCCACCTGCTTCAGGGCCTGATCCACCCGACGGCGGATCTCCGGACTGGCCACCCCCAGATTCTCCGGGCCGAAGGCCACATCCTCCTCTACCACGTTGGCCACAATCTGATTGTCCGGATTCTGAAACACCATGCCCACATTCCGGCGAACCGTCATGACCCGCTCCTCGTTGGCCGTGTCGATGCCGCAGACATAGACCTTTCCGCCGCTGGGGAGCAAAATGGAATTAAAATGCTTGGCAAGGGTGGATTTGCCGCAGCCGTTGGTGCCCAAGATGGCCACAAAGCTGCCCTCCTCCACCGTTAGGTTCATATCCTCGAAAACCGGGATTCCCGGCGCGTCCTCCAAACCGGGGTAGGTATACGCCAGATGCTCCACAGATATGATGTTGCTCAATTTGTCATCCTCCCTATTCTTTCTCGGTCAAGGCATCCAGCGGCCGGTAGCGCCGCAGGGCAGCACCAGTCCGGATGCCCGCACCGGCAGGCCCAGCTCTCCGGCTTCGGTTTTGCCGCCGTAGCGCCTGCCGAATACCGCATCGGAGGCATAGGCCACAGCGGAAGGCGCCAGGCCCGTGGTGTAGGAATTGATGATGACAAACAGCGGATCGTCTGACAGCACCTTCACCACCTCCTGCAAAAAGGGGTAGAAGCTGGTTTCCATTTTCCAGATTTCCCCGCTGGGGCCCCGGCCATAGCTGGGAGGATCCATAATAATCCCGTCATAGCGCCGCCCCCGGCGGATCTCCCGCTGGATGAATTTGGCGCAGTCATCCACCATCCAATGAATGGGGCAGCCGTCCAATCCGGACGCCGCCGCGTTCTCCTTGGCCCAGGCAACCATGCCCTTGGAGGCATCCACATGGAACACCTCCGCGCCCCCGGCGGCAGCCGCCAGGGTGGCGCCGCCGGAATAGGCAAACAGGTTCAGCACCCGCACGGGCCGTCCCGCGGTGGCCACCTTTTCCCGGATGAAATCCCAGTTGGCAGCCTGCTCCGGAAATACCCCGGTGTGTTTAAAATTCATGGGCTTGACGTGAAAGGTCAGATAATCCTTATACTTGACCTGCCACCGCTCCGGCAGGGTGTTCTCCGTCCAGCGTCCGCCCCCCGTGCTGGAGCGCACGTACCGGGCGTCATACCGTTTCCACTCCCCGGCAGTGCGGGGGGTATTCCAGATCACCTGGGGATCCGGGCGCACCAGGATATACGTTCCCCACCGCTCCAGCCGCTCGCCGCCGGAGGCATCCAGAACCGCATAGTCCTTCCATTCATCGGAAATCCAAAGCATCGGCCTCTCTCCTTTTCTTTTTTCCGTTACCACGCAATGCCGCCGTCCTCGCTCCAATCGTCATCGACGATTCCCCCGCTGGGATCCTCCTCCGCGGGAAGATTCCCCTCGTAATCCGTCCAAGCCTGCTGGCTGTGCACCGGACAGGTGATATAGGGGGAATCGGAGCCATTGTTGGCGTTGCCGTAAAATCCGTGCCAGCCGCCCTCTCCCAGATAATACACATAGCCGTCCATGCTGTAAACATCATTTAAGCCTACGCCACGGGCGCTGCGGATCTCCTCGACCTCCTCCTCGGTCAGCTTGACCAGGGAGCGGGTCTGAAGCTCCGCGTCGGGGAACATCGAGCAGTATTCCGTGGCGATCCCGCCGCCGGTAACGCAGTATTCCACTTGAACATGCTTATCACAGGTTTCCGTGGGTTCATCGCCGGGATAGACGTTGACGTAAACCACCCGCTCAATGCCCCGGGCATCGTTGCGGCAGGCGTCCGTTGCCAGCTTGCCGGAATCCAGGCAAATTGCCACCGTGCGGAAGGCGTTGCCATTGTACAGCGGCTCGTTGGACAGCCCCTCATGGATGGGCTGCATGACCTTGCGCCACAGAACCGCCGCCGGGTTGGCTGTCGAAATGTTGATCTGCTCGGGCTGGTCATAGCCTACCCAGACCGCCGCCGTGTAGTGGCTGGTATAGCCGCAGAACCAGCGGTCACGGTTGCTGGAGGTGGTGCCGGTCTTGCCGGCGATGGTCTGCCCGCCGAAGATGGCCGCGCCGCCGGTGCCGTAATTGGCGGCGTTGTACAGGCAGTAATTCATATAATTGACGGTTTTTTCGCTGAGAATCTGCCGGGAGTCCTGGGTGTTGTCCACCACCAGCTGGCCGTCGCTGTTATAGACTTTCGTATACAGCCGCGGCTCCCGATAGACACCGTTGTTGGCAAAGGTGGCATAGGCGGCGGACATCTCCTGCACCGTAGCGCCTACCGTCAGCGCGCCCAATGCCAAAGGCGCCTGGCCCACGTCAGACTTGATCTCTCCATCCGCCGCCGCGTAGGCTTCCACCAGATGGTTTAGGCCAAAGTTATACTTGGCGAAGCTGTAGGCATACTCCGCGCCGATGGCGTTCAGCGTCCGCACCGAGATGGTGTTGACCGAGGACACAATGCCCTGGTAAACGGTTCTGGCGTACTGGTACTGCCGGTTGTCGTTTTTGGGCCAGTTGCCGTCGGCATAGGTAACCGGCAGGTCTTTAAAGACCGTGGCCGGGGTGACCTGGCCGGATTCAAAGGCCGGCGCGTAGACAGAAATCGGCTTCTGGGAAGAACCGGTCTGAAGCTTGGCCTGGGTTGCCCGGTGGTAGCCCAGGAAGGTGGTCTTCTCTCCCACGCCGCCGGCCAGAGCCACAACATCGCCGGTGCGGTTATCGATGACCACGATGGCGGACTGAAGCTGCTGGGCGCTGTTGGTTTTGGGGAGGTTGTCCAGGTTGCTGTAAATGGCGTCCACCTGGTTCTGCACGCTCATATCCAGAGTGGTGTAGATGTGGTAGCCGCCCTTCTGGATCCGGTTCAGATAAATATCCCGGGCATCCTTATTCAGATCGTCCCAGTTTTTCCCGTCCTGCTGGGCAAGATACGAGGCAAAATCCATGATGACCGCGTCCACAAACCAGGAGTAAATCTGCTGAGAGGCGCTGGTGGTCACGGAGGTCATGCTTCCGCAGACGGGACAGTAAAACACGCCGTCGCCGCCGTCGGTAAAGCTACTGCGGATGCCCTCGTAGCCGCAGGCGCTGTTTTCGCAGACCGTCCAGCGATCCTCATCGGCGATGCCCTTCTTGAACACCATCTCCTGGCTGACCGCTTCTTCATATTCCGCATCTGTTAGGTAGCCCTGGCTGTGCATCTCGCTGAGGACATTGAGCTGGCGGTAACGGTTCCGTCCGGCGCCGTCCCGCTCCTCGCCCTTGTACAGATAGACCCGCTCAGAATAGGGGCTGAAAATGGAGGGGTTGTTGGTAATGCTGATTAAGGAAGCGCATTCCGCCGGAGTCAGGCTTTGCAGCTCCTTACCAAAGTAATAGGCCGCAGCGCTTTTCACGCCGTAGCAGCCGCCGCCCAGAAAGATCTCATTGAGGTAATACTCCATGATCAGATCCTTGTCGTACTCCCGCTCAAACAGCTGGGCACGGAAGATCTCCATGACCTTTCTCTGAACCGTGACGGATTTCTCGTTTGTGTGATTCTTGATAAACTGCTGGGTGATGGTGGAGCCGCCAAACTGGCTGTCGCCGCCGAAGAACATATTGAGACAGGCCTTCACCGTGGTGATCCAGTCCACACCCTGGTGCTCATAGAAGCGCTTATCCTCAATGGACACCGCCGCGTCTACCAGCGCCTGGGGAATTTCATCCAGAGACGCCCACTGGCGATCCGTGGTGGTATAAATCTGCTGGAGCTGCTGAATATCTCCGTTCTTATCTACATAATAAAGGAAAGAGGTACGCTCCAGATCGTAATCCTCCAGCGACCAGTCCGCCGCGTCGGCCAGAATATCATCCTGAAGATAATCCCCCAGCGTGCCGATAAATACCGTGCCGCAGATCAACACGATCAGCAGCACCGTGGCCGCCGCGCCAATGGCGATCTTCACCAGGGACAGTGCAAAAGACACCGCACCATAGCCAAGCTTAATCAGCCAGTGCGGATTCCACTCCTGCCGGGGCTTCTTCATTCTCCTTCTCTTTTTCTTTTCATTTTCCATAGGGGCAACCTCCAAAGAACACCGGCCAAAGCCGGGAATCCATCCAATATACCCGCCCTGCGCGCTGCCGGGTGGACATAGCAATACGAATATGATTATAGCATACCCAATTGCAAAACGAAAGCCCCAATTTATTAATAATCCTTAAAATCTAGGAAACACTACCTCCAAAGGAGGCACTGAAACCATGAAACGAGGCAAAAGACTGACCGCCATTGCGCTGCTGTATGTGGTGCTGGGAACCTGGAAGGGATATGTGGCGCTTTTTGACCAGGGGGCGTCGGAGCCAAGGCAGGTTTTTCCCTATACCGCCGCGTCCCTGCCCCCCGCCGACCAGGCAGCCCTGGAAAAGGGCATCGTCATCCGCAATGAACGGGATCTGAAACAGCTGCTGGAAGATTACCTGTCCTAGCTTGACTCTGTCAAGTGGTATTTCCGAAAAAATTCCTTTCGGATTCTGTACAAAATTCCCTCTTGATTTTCCTACCCATAGGCTGTAGAATAGAGCCATGCAAAGTTAGCGGAGGATACATGGTATGGATGCATACGGCTCTGATTTCATCACCATCAGCGATGACGACGGCAAAGACTATGAGCTGGAAGTATTGAGCACGCTGGAATACAACGGTGAAACCTATCTGGCTGTGGTTCCCGCGGAGGAAAGCCAGGACGAACTGGAGCTGGAAGTCAGCATTCTCAAGTCCGTGGAAGAAGATGGCGAGCCTTATCTGTGCGCCATCGAGGACGAAGCGGAGCTGGAAGCCGTCTACAGTCTCTTGATGGACTCCCTCTATGAGGAGGACGCGGAATAAGCCGCATTCCATTTTCATTGTTTTTTCCTGCTTGGTGCGTAGCGTGTCCTTTTGGACCCACATTTTTCAATCGGGACGTTAGACTTCCCGGCCTGTTTGCAGACCTCCCGCCGCCGCATTGACGGATGGTGGACGCTGGGAGCAGTGATGGTCGGGAGCGGCAACCCACCTGCCTTTTCGTGCAGGTCATAATCGGATGCGTTACGGCTAAAGCGGGGT
>CAMEWZ010000056.1 GCA_945946745.1 uncultured Clostridia bacterium
CCGTACTTCTTTCTCTCCTTCATTCTGGGGTCGCGGGTCATGAAGCCGGCGGCCTTCAGAGCAGGACGGTTCTCGGGGTTCAAGGTGACCAGGGCGCGGGAAATGCCGTGGCGGATGGCGCCAGCCTGGCCGGAAACGCCGCCGCCGGCGACGGTAACAACGATGTCCACCTTACCCAGCAGGTCGGTGGTGACCAGAGGCTGACGGACGATCAGCTTCAAAGTCTCCAGACCGAAGTAGTCGTTGATGTCGCGGCCATTGATGATGATGGAGCCGGTGCCGTTCTCGTAGACCCGAACGCGGGCAACGGAGGACTTACGACGGCCGGTGCCGTAAAAATACTTCTTCTTGCTCTCGTACATTCTAAGTTACCTCCAAATTAGTCCTGAGTCCAAGCGACCGGCTTCTGGGCGGCATGGGGATGCTCAGCGCCCTTGTACAGATGCAGGCGGGTCAGCGCGTGCTTGCCCAGGGTGTTCTTGGGCAGCATGCCCTTCACAGCCAGCTCCATGGCGTAGTCGCTGCGGGCGGCCATCATATCCCGGGCCTTGGTCTCCTTCAGACCGCCGATCCAGCCGGACACGCGGTAGTAGGTCTTCTGCTCGGGCTTCTTGCCGGTTAAGATAGCCTTGTCGGTGTTGATGATGATGACATTGTCACCGCAGTCAACGTTGGGGGTGAAGTCAGACTTGTGCTTGCCCCGCAGCAGGTTGGCGGCGATGACAGCGGTGCGGCCCAGAGGCTTGCCAGCAGCGTCAATCACGTACCACTTGCGCTCCAGGGTCTCCTTCTTCAGCAGAGTAGTGGACATTATGGTTTCCTCCAATTGGATTAAAATATTTTGACATTTCGGGGCGCTTGAAGTACAATAACTTCAAGACGCTAGATTTTTATACCACATGAAAAATCAAATGTCAACCATCTTTTTTGAGAAAATTGCGAAATCCAGAGTAAACTCAGTTATACGCTGAAATACTCTCAAATACTCGCGTTATCTCACATCCTATTTTTATGCTTTTTCGGAGGAAATGGAAGTTATGCAAAAGCTTATGGGCCTGGTTCGCCGGTGTGTGGAGGACTATGACATGATTGGAACCGGGGATAAGATCGCCGTGGGTGTCTCTGGCGGCAAGGATTCTCTGGCACTGCTGGTGCTTTTGGCGGGACTGCGGGAGTATTTTCCCTTTGAACTGGAGGCCATCACCATTGACATGGGCCTGGGGATGGATTACACCGGGGTGGAGGCGCTGTGCGAAGCCTGGAAGGTGCCCTATACCATTGTGAAAACGGAGATCGCTCCCATAATTTTTGATCACCGCAAGGAGAAGAATCCCTGCTCCCTGTGCGCCAAAATGCGCAGGGGAGCCTTGAACCAGGCAATTTTGGAGAAGGGCTTCCACAAGCTGGCTCTGGGCCACCACTACGATGACGCTGTGGAGACCTTCCTCATGTCCCTGCTGTTTGAGGGGCGGATCAGCTGCTTTCAGCCGGTGACCAATTTGGATCGGACGGGGATCATCCAGATCCGGCCCATGCTTTATATCCACGAAAAGACGGTGGACAATTTTGCCACCCGGATGGAGCTGCCTGTCATTGCCAACCGCTGCCCGGTGGATAAGGTCACCAAGCGGGAGGAGGTCAAGCGGCTGATCTTCGAACTGAGCAAGACCTACCCCGATTTAAAGGAGCGTATCTTCGGCGCCATGCAGCGCTACCCCTTGGCACAGTGGGAGCCGAAGGGGCGGTATAAGCGGCCGAAGGATTCAGAATAATCTGCCAGTTTTTGGACATACTTCCTCCGTAAGGAGGCGGTAAATCATGGTAAAGGGCATTTCCCGTCAAGTGATCGTGGTGCATTCCCCGGAGCCGAAGCTGTTTGAGCAGGCCATTTTTATTCTGAGGGATGACGCCATAGGAAAGGGCATCACCGACGAGGAACTGATGAAGGAGGCCCAGCAGGCCATCCACGGCCCGGACAGGCCGGGAAAGCGGCGGCACCTCTATCTTTATGGCGCGGTATGGGCCACCGGAGGCGCGATGCTCACGGGCCTTGTGTGGCTGCTGACGGTGCTGCTTTGACAGAAAGGAATTTTAAGAGAGATAATATGCGTATCGGAAACATAGAATTAGACAATCCCGTATTTCTTGCGCCCATGGCGGGGGTAACGGACTGGGCCTTCCGTACGGTTTGCGCCCGGCTGGGGGCAGGGGTCACGGTGACGGAAATGGTGTCCTCCCGGGCGCTGGTATACCAGGATAAAAAGAGCGCCAAGCTGCTGCGGAAAAATGAGGGCAGCGTCTGCGGCGCCCAGATCTTCGGCAATGACCCCCAGATCATGGCCCAGGCGGCCCAGCTTGCGCTGGAAATCTCCGGCTGTGATTTTATCGACATCAACATGGGCTGCCCCATGCCCAAGGTGGCGAACGCCGGCGACGGCTGCGGACTGATGCGCACCCCGGAGCTGGCGGGGGAAATCGTGGCGGCAGTAGCCAAGGCCGTGGAAGTCCCTGTCACCGTCAAGTGCCGCCTTGGCTGGGACAAGGGCAGCGTCAACGTGGTGGATTTTGCCAAGCGTATGGAGGACAACGGCGCGGCTATGGTGGCTGTCCACGGGCGAACCCGGAGTATGCTCTATTCCGGCGTGGCGGACTGGGATACCATCCGCAAGGTCAAGGAACACCTGTCCATTCCGGTGATTGCCAATGGGGATATCACCGGCGGAGAAGCGGCGGTGCGGTGCCTAAAGCGTACCGGGGCGGACGGGCTGATGATCGGCAGGAGCACCTTTGGCGATCCCTGGATTTTCCAGGAGGTCAGCGCAGCGTTGGCAGGGAAGGAATACCCCGGCCGTCCTTGCCTGGCTGACCGGATTGCTGTGGCAGTGGAACAGTTTCAGCTGGCGGAACAGGATCACGGGGAACATATTGCCTGCCTGGAGGCGCGAAAGCACTTTGCCTGGTACCTCCGGGGGGTGGCCCACAGCAGCTACTACAAAAACCAGATCACCAGCTTGACTACGATGGAGGATATCTACCGTGTAGCCAAGGACGTGGTGCGGGATTTGCAATAATTTCCATTGATAAAAACAAAGCTGCTTCATACCCTAATCCAGAGGTGAGGGTATGAAGCGGCTTTTCCTGTTGTTCCTATTGCTTTTCCCACTGCTGGTCATCCCTGCCAAGGCGGATACCATCAAATGGGTGGATTTTGATGTTTCCTATGAATCCCTAAAATATGCCCTGGATCAGGACATCGCCACCTTTGACCAGGAAAAGCACATTTCCTGGATTGATTCCCTGGCGCTGGCGGCCTGCCGCACCGGGGGAAAGTGCGGCCTGGCCTCGGTGAAGCAGGCGGTGGCGGATTTGAAGAGGGACAAGTCCCCGGAGGAGCTGCTGGGGGAGCTGTACAAATATTATGACTACTATCACCGCGCCTATTCCGCCGCCCTTGGCGGCCTGGTGGGCAGCTACGCCATTGAAAAGGATGGCCAGTGGGTGCCAACCTATGGTTTAAAGGCCTTTTCCCCCATCGCGGCGGGCTATGGCTACAGCCACTGCGACGATTTCGGAGTGGCCCGATCCTTCGGCTTCCGTCGCAAGCACCTGGGAAACGACTTGATGAGCGGTCTGGGAACGCCCATTGTGGCGGTGGAGGGCGGTGTAGTCGAGGCCATGGGCTGGAACCGCTACGGCGGCTGGCGCATCGGCATCCGCAGCTTTGACAGCAAGCGCTATTATTACTATGCCCATCTGCAAAAGGACAAGCCCTTCGCCCCGGGGCTGGAGGAAGGGGATATTGTCCAGGCGGGGGATCTGATCGGCTTTATGGGCCGGACGGGCTATTCCGATAGGGAAAACGTCAACAATATCGAAACGGTTCATCTGCATTTTGGACTGGAGCTGGTGTTTGACGAAAGTCAAAAGGAGTGCAACAGCGAAATCTGGATCGATGTGTACGACATTGTTAGGCTCCTCTCTACCCACCGCAGTAGCCTGCAAAAAACGCCGGACGGCTGGCAGCGGGTGTATCCGTACCAGGATTTGGACGTGGAGGAATTTCCACGGGAATAAACGAAAGGGGCAAAGGCTCCCTTTACACAAGGGAGCCTATGGCCTGCGCACCTCATGGACAGTCAGCACATCGTCCTCCACGGTAAACCGGATATCAAATCCCGCGAAGGTTAGGCCGTAGATCCGTCCGGCTTTTCGCTGGTAGGAGGGCCGGGGGTCATGGGAGAGAACGCCAATGGCCGCCTCCTGTTTTTCCGGGGGAAGGAGCGCCAAAAGTCCGGCAGGGAAGTCTACGTTCAGCAGGAAATCCCCTGCGGTGTCCGTAAAGCCGCCGGAGGCCTCCGGATGACAGTCTGCGTAGGGAACATAGGGCTTGATATCAAAAATCGGCGTCCCGTCCAGCAAATCCGCCCCACCCACATGGAGCACGGTTCCGTAGGCCGCTGTCTGCTCCACGCCCAATAGCTTGACGCAGGACAGCCCCAGATTGTTGGGCCGGAAGGGAGAGCGGGTGGCGAAAACGCCCATCCGGGTGTTACCACCCAGCCGGGGAGGCCGAACGGTGGGCGACCAGCCCTGGCGGACAGCTTCCGAGAATTGCCAGATGATCCACAGGTGGGAAAAATCCTCGATGCCCCTTAAGGCATCGGCGTTGCGGAATTCCGGCTCGAACACGATGGTGGAGCGCAGCTCGTCTACCAGCCCGCTCTGCCGGGGAATGCCGAATTTGGTGGCAAAATCGCTGCGCATCCGGGCAATGGCGTGCATTTCGGCGTTCATATCAAGCCCTCACTTTCCGCAGACAGAAGGTGACGGCGAAAATCAGCGCCAGAATTAGGCTGATGGCCGCGCCGGCAGAGCAGCCGGAATAGTAGGACACCGTCAATCCGGCGATTCCGGCAGCCAGGGCAAAGAGCACGCTGAAGCCGTGGTACTGCCGCAGATTCCGGGCAATATTCCGGGCCGCGGCGGCGGGCAGCACCAGCAGGGAGTTGAGAATCAGCAGTCCTACACTGGAAATGCTCAGCGTTACCACCACCGCGATGGCGGTGACAAACAGGGTCTGGGATAGCCCAACAGGAATGCCCCGGGAGGAGGCCAGCTGGGGATGAATGGCGGTGAGCGTCAGCCGGTTGGCATAGAGCGTCCAGAAAACCAGCACAGCGGCCAGCACCAGCGCCAGCATCCCGATTTCGCCGGGGGTGACGGAGAGAATGTCGCCGATCAAATACTTGTTGTACTTGGTAAAGCTGCCACCGCCCAGGGTGGCGACAAAAATACCCAGGGCCACGGCGCTGCTGGAAAACACGCCGATCAAGGTATCCGCCGCCTGGTTGGAGCGGCTGCGGACGTAGGAAAAGAGCAGCGCGAACACCACGCTGAAGCCCACCGCCGCCCAGGTGGGCGCGGCCAGGCCGCAGATGGCGCCGATGGCGATACCGGTAAAGGCGGAATGGCCCAAGGCATCGGAAAAGAAGCTCATCCGCCCGGTGACGATCATGGTGGACAGCAGCCCAAACAAGGGCGCCATCAGCAGCAGCGCCAGCAGGGCATTTTTCATAAAGTCCCAGTGGAGCATCTCCAGGGGGAGAAAGTCCCACAGTGCGTACCAAAGGCTCATAGGCTGCCTCCTTTCATGTGGAACGCTCGGCTGAATTCGGCGGAATTCAGAACGGCCTCCGGCTTTCCTTGAATCAGCACTGTCCGGTCAATGAGCACCACCTGGTCTGCGTACCGGGGCAGCATGGAAAAATCGTGGGTGGTCATGAGAATAGAAAGGTCATAGGTTTTTCGGATTTCATCCAGCATGTCCATCAAGGTCTCCATGCCCTCCACATCCACGCCGGACAACGGCTCATCCAAAATCAGAATGTTGGGCATGGGTTCCAGGGCCAGGGCCAGCAGAACCCGCTGTAATTCACCGCCGGACAGGGTGCCCACCCGCTTGTCGATCAAGTCTTCCCCATGCACCCGTTCCAGGCATTCCAGCACCTTCTGACGCATGGCCTTGCCCAGTCCCAGGAAGGCGGGGCGCTTGCTCATGCAGCAGGCGAACAGGTCGGCAACGGATACCGGGTCGCTGGGGTCAAAGGCGGGACTTTGGGGCACGTAGCCGATCCGGGGCTTTTTGCTTCGCTGTCCCGGCTCGGAGAAGGCGATGACGCCCTCGTATTCCCGCTGGCCCAGGACGGCCTTGAGGAAGGTGGATTTTCCCGCGCCATTGGGGCCGATCAGGGCTACCAGCTCACCGCAGTGGACATGCAGATTTACGTCCCGCAGAATCGGATCAGCGCCGATCCGGACGGACAGATTCTCCACCCGCAGGCAGCAGGAATGGCCGCAGGAGCCGCCGTGAATATCCAGTTTCATCCCAATGCCTCCTTGATGGTGTTAATATTGTGGTACATGGCGTCAAAGTAGCTGTCTCCCGCCATGGCCATATCCAGAGAATAGACCTTGCAGCCGGTTTCCCGGGAAATGATCTGCGCGGCGGAGGTGCTGCCGCTGGTTTCTGTGAAGATGGCGGGCAAATTGTGCTCCCGGACATCTTGAATCAAGCGGATCAGCTCCTGGGCGGAAGCCTCGCTGCCGGATTCCTCCTCCACAGCCTCCAGAATGGTCAGATCAAAGGCTTGGGCAAAATAGGAAAACCCATCGTGGAAGGGAATCAGCTCCCGGCAGGAAAGGCTTGACAACCTTTCCTTGCCATAGGCTTCCAGTACATCCAGATCCCCCAGCAGCGTATCCAGATTGGCCCGGAAGGTATCCCCATAGGCGGGGTACCGCCGGGAAAGCCCCTGGGCGATGTTCTGGGCCATGATTTTAGCGTTGGCGGGGGAGAGCCAGATGTGGGGATCCTCCTCGTGGTGGTGCCCCTCATGGGTTTCCTCATGGGCTGCTTCGTGTTTTTCTTCGGCGCAGAGCAGCGCAATGCCCTGGGAGGCGTCGATGGAATCCGCGCCCTGGAGAATGTCCTCCAGGAATTCTTCCAGTCCTGCGCCGGAGAGGACGATGACCTCCGCCCCCTGGGCGGCCTTGACCTGCCGGGCGTTTAGGGAATAGTCATGCAGGCAGCTGACCTGCTCCGTCACCAGACGGGTGACGGTGAGGGGCGTCGACGCGCACAGGCGGGTGGTGAATTCGTACACCGGCAGGGTGGTGGCGGCAATCTGGGCATGCTCCCCGGAGCCGCAGCCCGGCAGCAGCGCCAGAAGCAGGAACAACGCCAGGAAAATGGAGATTTTTTTCATAGTATGCTTCCTTCTGATAGACTTTCTACCCTTCAGCATATCATATTTGTCAAGACAGGACAATAGGAAAAGGAGCCTGCGCAAAACAGGCTCCTTTTTCTATGTAAGGTGATTAGTGGTTCTCCATCCAGTCCTTAACCTTGGTCTTAGCCAGACGCTGAATATCCTCGGTGGGATACTTGGAGGTCTCGCCGCCAATGCCGTACACGAAGTACAGCCCATCGGGAGTCTGATACAGATCCTCCTCATAACCGGCGGGATCGCCCAGTGCGCCGCAAGTGAACTTCTTGACCAGGGTAGCGGTCTCGGTGTCGTACTCCTTCTTGCAGATGATCTTCTTCATGAATTGAACCTCCTTTCGTTACAGTCGTATCGGATAAACATAATTATACACATTTTTGTCTGGAAATCAAGCCCTAAATATGAAAAAGGAAAACATTTTTCAAAAGATTGGACGATGAATCAATTTCATAACCGGTAAAATTTCACAAACGATGTGCATATTGCACAAATAATCACGGCTTTTCTGTCGAAAGGGAAAGGTTGCACTGGCGGAAAAAGTGTGGTATTCTGATAAAAAAGGGGGAAGACGATGAAAGATATTCCATTTTTTACCACAGATTACGGCGTGGCGGGGCTGATTCTCAAGGAAGTACCTTATCAGAAAGAAGCGTATATCCGCATTCTGGAGGCCCAGCCGGGCTATTTTTCGGAGCTTTTGAAGGAATGCGTCGGATTCTGTACAATGGCAGGCGCGGAGCGGATTTACGCAACCGGCCACGAGGAGCTGCAAGCTTTTCCACTGCATACGGCCATTCTGGAAATGCGGGGAACGGCCTGGGTGGACAGGGAGAAGCTGGCCAATCTGTTTCCGGTGACAGAGCCGACGGTATCCCGATGGCGGGCGTTTCATAATCAGAAAATGGCCCATGTATCCAACGGGGGAACGCTGGACATGGGGGACGAAAAGGAGATTCTCACCAAGGGCGGCGCGTATTTTGTCCACGACAACGGAACGCTGCTGGGCATCGGCTGGATGGAGGACTGCCATCTGCTGGTCGTGGCGGCGAATCCGGGTTCCGGTGAGCGGGTGATGCACAGCATGATGTCCCTGGTGGAGGGGGCCCAAATGGTTTTGGAGGTGGCCTCCACCAATGCCCGGGCCATTCGCCTGTACGAAAAACTGGGCTTTTGCAAGACTGCGGAGGTATCGCGGTGGTACTGTGTGAAGGACAGCCTGTGATTCTACACAAATTTCCGATACGTTTTTTGAAATGCTCTGGAAAAATACTTGACATCTCTTCACAGCTATGCTATAATGCCCAAGGTCAAGGAAAATGCCTTGACACAAGGAGGTTCCGATGGACGCGCTGGAAATGTCGCTGCTGCTGGATTATTACGGCGGTATGCTAACCGAAAAGCAGCGGGACTGCTTTGATATGCGCTACAATCAGGATCTGTCCCTGGGAGAGATCGGGGAAGCGCTGGGGGTCAGCCGCCAGGCGGTTTGTGATAATTTGGCCCGGACGGAAGCGCTTCTGCGCCGGATGGAGGCCAACATCGGCTGCGTCAAGCGGGACAGGCTTACCCGCCGGGCGGTTCAGGAGATTCTGGACATCGCGTCCGTGTTGGAAGCTTCTTCCGACCCTGCCGTACCGGCCCAGGCCCGGCGGATCGCCGCCGCGGCCCAGTTACTGAAGGAGTAAACCATGGCATTTGAAGGCTTAACTGAAAAAATTTCCGCCACCTTCAAAAAGCTTCGCGGCAAGGGCCGACTGAAAGAGGCAGACGTGAAGGAGGCCATGCGGGAGATTCGCATGGCGCTGCTGGAGGCGGACGTCAGCTATAAGGTGGTCAAGGATTTCACCAAATCCGTCACCGAGCGCTGTGTCGGCACCGACGTTTTGGAATCTCTCACCCCTGCCCAGATGATCGTGAAGATCGTCAACGAGGAGCTGTGCAAGCTCATGGGCAGCGATACCAAGCACTTGACCATCAATCCCAACGGCCCCACTGTGGTGATGCTGGTTGGCCTGCAGGGCGCCGGTAAGACCACCAACGGCAGCAAGCTGGCGGGCCTTATGAAGCGCCAGGGCAGAAATCCCCTTCTGGTGGCCTGTGATATTTACCGTCCCGCCGCCATTCAGCAGCTGAAGGTCTGCGGCGAAAAGCTGGGTATCCCCGTTTTTGAGAAGGGCACCCAGGATCCGGTGCAGACAGCCAAGGAGGCTGTCCTCTACGCCCGGCAGCACGGCCACGATATGGTGTTCCTGGATACCGCCGGCCGGCTGCATGTGGACGAAGCCCTGATGAACGAGCTGAAAAACATTAAGGCCGCTGTCAAGCCGGATGAGATCATGCTGGTGGTGGACGCCATGACCGGCCAGGACGCGGTGAACGCGGCCCAGAGTTTCAACGAATGGCTGGACATCGATTCTGTGATGCTTTCCAAGCTGGACGGCGATGCCCGGGGTGGCGCGGCCCTATCTGTCCGGGCGGTCACCGGAAAGCCCATCAAATTCGTGGGCATGGGGGAAAAGCTGGAGGACATCGAGCCTTTCCATCCCGACCGGATGGCCAGCCGGATTCTTGGCATGGGCGACATGCTGTCTCTGATCGAAAAAGCGGAAAAGGCCTACGATGCCAAGAAAGCCGCAGAGATGGAGGAGAAGCTGAAATCGAACCGCTTCACCCTCCAGGATTTTTACGATCAGATGGTGCAGATGAAATCCATGGGCTCCATGGAGGACATCCTGGCCCAGATGCCTGGTGGTGCCAATCTAAAGGGCGTGAAGCTGGACGAAAAGGCCATGGCCCACACCGAGGCGATCATCCTTTCCATGACTCCCAAGGAGCGGGAAAAGCCCGAGATCATCGGCGCCAGCCGGAAAAAGCGGATTG
>CAMEWZ010000057.1 GCA_945946745.1 uncultured Clostridia bacterium
GCTCCGGCTTCAAAATTGCCATGCGGGATCTGGAGATCCGGGGCGCGGGCAATCTGCTTGGCTCCGAGCAGTCCGGTCACATGATGAGCGTGGGCTACGACATGTACCTAAAGCTGCTGGACGAGGCCGTTCTGGAAGAACGGGGCGAGGCCCCCAAGGCCCCGGACTGCACTGCCGACCTCAACATCACCGCCAACGTGGACAAGGACTACGTCTCCCGCGGGGAGGAGCGGATGGATCTGTACCGCCGGATGGCTGCCATCCGCAGCCAGGAGGACGCCGACGATCTGCTGGACGAAATCGTGGATCGCTACGGAGAACCCCCCAAGGGCGTGCTGAACCTCATCGATGTTGCCCTGCTCCGGGCCAAAGCCCGGGAGGCCGGTATCAAGGATATTCGGCAGAAGGCCGGAGATGTGCTGTTTACGCTGACCAGTCTGAACTTCGACGCCGTTGGCGCCCTGTGTGCCGATCCGGACTACAAGGCCCGGGTCACCTTCCTGGCCAACACCAAGGAGCCGACCCTGCGTTTAAAGCTTTCCTCCGGGGTAGACAGCTTGAAGCAAAGCAAGGTTTTCGTGGAGCGCTACCGCGGCTTCTGCAACACTTGAGGTTTCTTAAGAACTGTTTAGGATGGTTGCTTTTTGAGGGAAATATGATATAATACCGAACATTCCCATGGTCATATCCGTAACCCATGGGGAATTGGCGGTATTATCCGCCCCGCACACAGGCAGCATTGCCGCAGCCGTGAAAAAAGGAGACTCTGTATGGCACAAGGTAAATTTTCCGCACCCCGGCACAACCGGGATGAGGATCGGCAAATTGAACAGGCATTCCGCCAGGTCACCGGTCAGGAACCGCCTCCCCCACCCCGGAAGCCCCCGCGTGGGGATGGGGATTTTGATCTTTCCCAACTGCTTGGGGAGGCGGATTTTCCCCTGGAGGACGGCCAGATTTCCCCGGAGGAAGACCCACTTCCGCCAGAGGAACCGGAAACCGACTGGCTGGATAAGACCATGGTCTTCCTCCAGGAAAACAAGAAAATGGTGCTGGCCGCTGGCTGCGCCCTAATTCTGGTACTGCTGCTGAGCGTTGTTGCCATTTTCCTGTTCAGCTCCTCCGATCCCTATGACAATCTCATTTTGAACAACGTGTATCTCGCGGATATCAACGTCGGCGGCATGACCAAAAGCGAAGCCATGGACGCCGTAAAGCAAGCTGCCGGCCAGACCTACACCACCCAGGACATGGTTATCGATTTGTCCGGCACCGAGCTGCGCCTCAGCCCGAAAAATACCAAGGCCTCTCTGGATGTGAAGGCCGCGGTCAATGCCGCTTACGACTATGGCCGCACCGGTACCAAATCGGAACAGGAGCAGGCATATGCCGCCTCCCGCACCGAGCAGCACATCATCGGGCTGCTGCCCTATCTGAATCTGGATACGGATTTTATCCGCAGCACGCTGAACACCTACGCCGCAGAAACCGGCAGTACCCTCACCCAAGCCACCTATGGTCTGGAGGGAGCGGAACCGGTATTGGCGACGGACAAGTTTAACGAAAAAGCCCCCACGCAGACCCTGGTCATCACCCTGGGTACCCCCGGCATCGGGTTTGACGCCAACGCTGTCTATAACCAGGTGCTGGATGCCTACAGTCTGAACCAGTTCCGGGTAACCGTGGATACCGTCACCGAATCCGCCGAACCGGATCCCGTGGATCTGGACGCCATCTACAAGGAGTTCTACATCGCCCCTGTGGATGATACCCTGGACAGGAAAACCTTCCAAACCATCCCCGGCTCCTACGGCTATGAATTCGATCTGGAGGCCGCCAAAAAGCTGGTGGAACAAGCCCAATATGGGGAGACGGTGCGCATCCCGATGCAGTACATCGCCCCGAAAATTGCCGATGGGGAGATGCTCTTCCAGGATGTGCTGGGAGAATACCAGACCAAGCACACCAGCAACGAGAACCGGAATACCAATCTGCGCCTGGCCTGCGAGGCTCTGAACGGCGTGGTGCTGAACCCCGGCGAGACGCTGTCCTTCAACGACACCCTGGGCCAGCGCACCGCCGAGAAGGGCTATAAGCCCGCGCCTGCCTATTCCGGTCTGGAAACTGTGGATTCCATTGGCGGCGGTATCTGCCAGGTTTCTTCCACGCTGTACTACTGCACCCTGCTGGCGGATTTGGATGTGGTATCCCGCATCAACCACGGCTTTGTCCCCACCTATATTGACTATGGCATGGACGCCACGGTCAGCTGGGGTGGCCCGGACTTCAAATTCCGCAACAATACCAACTTCCCCTTGAAAATTCAAGCGGAGGTCTCCGGCGGCTATGTAAAGATCAAGCTGCTGGGCACCGACGAGCGGGACTACTACATCAAGATGGAGTACAAAATCACCGCCAGCCAGGATCCGAAAACGGAGTACCAGGATTACGCGCCGGACAACCCCCAGGGTTACAGGGACGGGGATGTGATCCAGGCGGGCACCACGGGTTACACCGTGAAAACCTACAAATGCAAGTACAGCAACCAGACCAACAAGCTGCTCTCCCGGGATTACACCGCCACCTCCCAATACACCACAGTGAATCGCATTGTTGCCCGGGTCACACAGCCGGAAACTGTTCCGCCCACGCAGCCCCCCACGCAGCCCCCCACAGAGCCAGCGGTTCCCACCGAGGCCCCCAGCCAGCCTACCGAACCGCCCGTGACGGAAGCTCCCGCCCCTGTGGAGCCTGCCGCTCCCGAGCAGCCAGCTGCCGATCCGGCCCCGGAATCGGACGCTGCCGCATAACAATTCGCGGACGAAGCCAGCTGGCTTCGTCCGCTTTGTCTTGCTATTTCCGCTTGAAAACGATCTGTCCGATGGGCTGCTTGTCCCAGTCGTAGTAATGCACCGTCAAGGTGTCGGTTACCGTGCCCTGGCCCATGGAGAATTGGAAATAGATCTTTCCATCGTTCTCCTGCACACCGCCGCCCTCTGAATAGGTGATTCCATCGATCTCCACCTTCATAATCTCATTGAACGCATCCTGGTCTGTGACCGTTTCCGGAATCCGGACACTGATGCCCAGGGGCGTCTGGGTGACGGTGGCCTCCCCTACGGTCATGCCGGGAATGGCATCGGGCGTTTCCGGGACATAGGTTCCACCCGCGGACGCGGGGGCCTCCGAGAGGGTGAAGGGCACCTCCAGGCGTTTCTGCTCGCCATCCGCTCCCCTGGCAAAGACGCTGCACACCACTTCTCCGGCAGGGTTGGTGCCATCGTTCATGCGGGTAGATTCCAGCAGAATGGTCAGTTCACTTGGCGAGCTGTTTTCAAACTTTTGCATCTCTGTAAAGACGCCCAATTCCTCGTTGGACATAAGGGTCGCGCTGGCAAACAGCAGCTGCTTTCCCTGGTCCCGGGCATACTCCTCCAGGGTCTGATCCCCCGACAGGCCGATAGTGCTCACACCATCGCTGGGGTAAGCGTCATCCGGCGCCACAATGTATTGATCTCCCCCGGAAACCACAATCGTGGTCAGCACCTTGCCCAGGTCGCACAGAGATTCTGTGACCCGGCAGCTCCAGTCCTCTGCCTGAGCCGCTTCCGTCTGGGTCTGGATGTAAGGATCCGCCGCTTCCGGCAACTCTCGATTGTATGTTTTGAACATTTCCCGGATACGAAAGAGGTTTGCTGCATAGGCAGTGGTAGCCAGGGCAAAGATCAAGCAGGCCGCCAGGATCAGGGCCAGCAGCCGTCTGGAATGGGGCCGGGCCGTGGTGTTTTCATATTTTCCCATTTTCGGTTTCCTTTCCGGGGCTTGGCCGCGTCGCCCCTGGTAAGTCATGCATTCCACGAGATAGGTTTCCTCGATGCCATTCAATGCCTTGGAAATCAGCTTTCGGTTCACGCGATCATCCCCTCCTTTTGTAAGAATGCTTGCAGTTTTTCCCGTAACCGAAAAAGACGGACGGAGGCGGCGTGGGGTTGGATGCCCATATTCCCGGCAATCCGGGAAACGGAATCGGCGTACCAATACCGGCGCACGAACAGATACCGGTCATCGTAGGACAGCTCCTTCAGAAACCGGTTGATGTACGCAGCCAGCTCCTTGGCGTCGTATTCCGATTCCACGGTATTCAGCGCCGGAATTGTCTCCTCCAGTTCCTCCAATGCCGCGTCATAATAGCTGTTCCGCTTTTCGGCGGTATTGGCGTGATACCGGTTTAGGCAGATATTCCGGGCGATCCGGCAGGAATAGGCCCCCAGATATTGGGGCCGCTGGGGCGGGATGCGGTTCCACACCTGCAAATATGTATCGTTGGCGCATTCCTCCACATCCTGGGGATCCCGCAGAATATTCGACGCCACCTTTCGGATCGCCGCTCCGTATTTGGCGGTCAATTCCGTGATTGCCTGTTCCGAGCGCTCAAAGAACAGGTCAATGATTTCGTGATCTTTCAAACACTTCACGTCCTTTCCGTTACACCTATATAGTAAGGTTTTGCGGAGGAATATCTCAAGAAAATAGGGAAAAATGGAAAAGCATTTTCACAAAGGAAAAGCGAAGCCGGAATCCGGCTTCGCCCGCAGCTTATTCCTTTGCCCGAATGTCCAAATGGTAGTCGATGATTCCGGCTTCTGTATTTTCGATGATGATTTCATACACCAGATCGATCACGCCGCCATCGGGTACGATGTCGAAGAACACGCTGGTGGCCTTCACCGTCAGCATCAGCGCGCCAAAGGGCATTTCATACAGGCTGTCATGGGCAACCCCTTCCTGAAACACCATTTGGGAATTCAGCGCACCCCGGCGGGTCAGCAGAACCTTGCCAGGCTCTACCCGGAAGGTGGTGGTGACCCCCTCCAGCCCAGTCAAGGCGCTTTCCTCATAGGTGATATCCCAGCCGCCGTCCCGGAATTCCATGGTACCCTCTGTCACCAATTCAATGATTTCCGGCTCTTGCTCGGCATAGCGCTGCCGTCCTTGGATAGACAATACCACAGATCGTTTCATACGCCTGCCTCCACCGCCAGGCGGATCAGCTCGTCAAGGATCTGGGGATAGGGAATCCCGCTGGCTTCAAACAGCTTGGGATACATGGAAATGGAGGTAAAGCCGGGAATGGTGTTGATTTCGTTGAATACCACCCGATTTTCCTCATAGGTGACAAAGAAATCCACCCGGCTCAGGCCCTGGCAGCCGATGGCGCTATAGACCCGCACCGCCGCCTCCCGGACGATCTCCGCCACCTCGTCGCTGATGCGGGCGGGGATATAAGCCGTAGAGGTATCGGTGATATACTTGGCATCATAGTCGTAAAAGTCCGCGCCGGAGTCGATCTCGCCGCAGATGGAAGCCACAGGGGTTTCATTGCCCATGACCGCCACCTCGATCTCCCGGCCGTGGATGAATTCCTCCACCAGGATCTTCCGGTCATACTTTGCGGCGCACTGCAGAGCGGCGCGCAAAGCCTCCCGATCCGCCGCCTTGGACACGCCCACCGAGGAGCCGGTGCCGGCAGGCTTGACGAACATGGGATACCGGAACCGCATTTCCAGTTCCGTCAGCGTGTTCTCCATATGGTTATCCAGTTCCGACGCGCGAACCAGCTGCCAGGCCGCCTGGGGCACCCCCGCGTGATCCACCACCAGTTTGGTCAGCGTCTTGTCCATGGCCACGGCGGAAGCCGCCACATGGGGGCCTACATAGGGAATCCCCGCCATTTGCAGCAGGCCCTGCATGGCGCCGTCCTCGCCGTTTTCCCCATGGAGCACGGGGAACACCACGTCGATCCGTTCCCGGACAACGCTCTCCCCCTCGAAGCTCAGCAGGCCCTGGCCCCGGACGGGAGAAATGGCTGCCCGGCGGTTCCCGGGATGGGTTTTCCAGGTTCCCTTGGGCAGCATGGAATAATCCTCGCCGCCAAACAGAATCCAGTCCCCCTCCTTGGTGATGCCCAGGGGAAAGACCTGGTATTTGCTTTTGTCCAGGTTGTTTAGAACGGACTCTGCCGAGCGCAGGGAAACCTCGTGCTCCGGGCTGATTCCGCCAAACAAGACGCAGACAGTTTGCTTTTTCACATTATCGCCTCATTCAATAGATAATTCACAAATTGCCACTGGAAATCTGGCGCAACGGTGGTATAATAATGGGACTACGCAGCAAGGAGGTTCACCATGCAGATCGAATTGACCAACAAGGAATTCCGCCGCTTGCTGGATCTGGTGTACATCGGAAACTGGGTGCTCAATTCCACCCGGGGAGATGACCGTTTCCAGGAATACGACGACCTGGAAAGCAAGATCTTCGCCCTCTCCCCCGCCCTGTCGGAGCCTTGGAACGGAACCGTCGTTCCCTCCCGGGCCTACACCGAGGGCGGCATCCACGAAGCCATTGCCTATTACGAGGATAACATTTTTTATGAGATCCTGGCAGAGGAATTGTCCCGCCGGGATATGGATTATCCGGAGATCACCGATGACAATTATGACGAGATCGTAGGCCGGATGGATCGGTACATGTCCGAATTTGAAATGTCCGGCGTAGATCATCTGGTATTGGAAGACGGGGAGTGATTACAGCTCCCCGTTTTCGTTTAGCAATGCCTCCCCGGCCCGGAAAATATCGCCCGCGCCCATGGTGATGACGACATCTCCCTCCCGGACGTTCTGGCGCAGGTACTCCGTCACCTCCGGCAGCGTCTCGCAATAGATCGCGCCGGGAATCTGCTCAGCCAGGTCGGCGGAGGAGATGCCGATGGAATTGCGCTCCCGGGCGGCATAGATCTCCGCCAGCACCACCACATCCGGTTCCTTCAACTCCCGAACAAAGTCGTCAAACAGTGCCTTGGTGCGGCTGTAGGTGTGGGGCTGGAAGGCCAACACGATCCGGCGGCCCGCCATGGCGGAGCGCACCGCGCTGATGGTAGCCGCCACCTCGTCCGGGTGGTGGGCGTAATCGTCATACACATCCACGCCGTGGAAATTCCCCTTAAACTCCAAGCGCCGTCCCGCGCCATGGAAGGATTCCAGACCCCGGGCCACAGCCTCGCCGGGAATTTTCATCATCCAGGACGCAGCGGCCGCCGCCAGGGCGTTGAGGGCATTGTGCCTGCCCAGAACGCCCATGTCCAGATGGCAATAGAATTCCCCATCGCAGATCACGTCAAAATGTTGCCAATCCGGGTGCATATTCGCCGCATGGATGCGGTTTCCCTCTCCCAGGCCAAAGGAAACATAATCGATGCCCTCCATGGCCTTCACCGTGTGGGGATCATCTCCATTGGCAACCACACCGTAGGTTGCCATAGACGCGAATTTGTGGAAGGATTTCTGAATATCCGCCAGATCCTTGAAATAATCCAGGTGATCCGCCTCCACATTCAGCACCACCGCCAGGGTGGGGAAGAAATTTAGGAAGGAATCGCAGTATTCACAGCTTTCCAGCAGAATGGTGTCGCCGTGTCCCACCCGGTGTCCCGCGTGGAGCAGGGGCAGATATCCGCCGATCATCACCGTGGGATCCAGATCCGCCTCCATCAAGATGTGGGTCATCATGGACGTTGTGGTGGTCTTTCCGTGGGTTCCGGAAATGCAAATGGCGTTTTTGTAGGACTTCATGATCTCGCCCCAGGCCTGGGCCCGCTCAAACACAGGAATGCCCGCAGCTCGGGCAGCGGCGATCTCCGGATTATCATTGTGTGCGGCGGCGGTACGGATAATACAGTCCGCGCCTTCAATATTCTCGGCATGATGGCCGATGGCCACCGGAATGCCCTGGGCCTCCAGTTCCTGGGTAGATAGGGACGCGCTCATATCCGAGCCGGTGACGTACATCCCCATCCCCTTGAGAACCAATCCCAGGGGGCGCATGGACACGCCGCCAATGCCTACCAGGTGTACATGACAGCCTGGCACCAAATATTGGGAAATCGTATTCTTCTTATACATATATGTCAGCTCCCCGCTGGTTAATGTTTGCATAGCGTATGACATTATACAACATTTTTAAAAAATTTACAACAGCTAAATATTCTGGAAGCACACTTTTTCGGGACTTTTCCGGTTTTTTGTAGAATATGGCCAATTCTGCCGTCCATTCTCCCCCGGGGGCTACCATCCTGTTACAGTCTATGTCCCGGAACGGAAAATGCGAAACAAGGGGCTGCCTCGTGAGGCAGCCCCTTGCGCTATGGTTATTCTCCTACCGCTTTGTTGGTCAGCATGGTTTTCGTCAGCTTCAGCAGATTGGCCCGGCCCATGTGGGTATCCTCCTCACCCAGCCGCAGTACCTTCCCCTGGCTCCGGGAGGCTGGCAGCCAGGCAGTCAGCCCCGCGCCGTTGGGATCGCCGTACTTACAGAAATTGGTCAGATAGTCCACCATCTGTCCGCTGAGGGCGTAATCCTTCTTGGTCATGGGACGCCAGCACTGGGGCAAGGTGCCAAACCAATACCACAGGTCACTGCTGTGCCAGGCGCCGCAGTCGTCTCCCGGCAGGCGGCGGTCAAAGAACCAGGCATAGCTGCTCTTTTCCTGGGCCGCGCACCAATCCTTGGCCATCTGGTAAATGATTGGCGGCATGATGTCCTCGCTGGTAGAGCCTGCCATATAGGGAATCGGCTTCTGCTTTTTCGCCTTCAGCAGCTCCACGCCGGTGCCCACCACGAACCGGCCATCCAGGCAGGGGAAACAGCCGCCGCCCCGCATGGATTTTTTCAGATTTTGCCAGGTGTCAAATAGCTTCTCCACCGGCAGCTCCCGGAAGGAGGCCAAATCCAGGCATCCCGCGTGTTCCATAACCGAGTGCCAGAAGTCATAGCTGCCCTCCGGCGCGGCTGCGGACATGGCCCGGCTGACACCGCCGCCGCTGGACATAACCGCCTTGTGGAACAGGCCATCCGTCAAGGGGCTGAGGCACTGCTGCTGGACGCTCATGGCGCCCGCACTCTGGCCCATGATGGTGACATTGTCCGGGTCACCGCCAAAGGCAGCGATATTTTCCTGCACCCATTCCAGGGCGGTCATCTGGTCATACAGGCCATAGTTCCCGGTGTACCCCGCCTCCTGCTTCAGCTCCGGCAGCGCCAGGAAACCCAGCGGCCCTAAGCGGTAATTGAGGGTAACACCGATGACGCCCTTGGTGGGCCACACCGGGCAGTCAAAGTGCTTCTCATGGCCACAGCCACCCACAAAGCCGCCGCCGTGAATATACACCAGCACCGGCAGCTTGTCGCCGGGCTTGGCGTCATCTGGGGTAAATACGTTTAAAAACAGGCAGTCCTCGCTGTAGGTGAAGGTCTCGCCCCGGCGGAACTCATGGTAGTAAAACGCTTTTTCCGGCACGTCCTCCTCGTTATAGAAGGCCCGGGGCTGGTAGCAGCAGCTGCCGTACTGGGTGGCGTCATAAATTCCCTCCCAGGAGGTGACCCGCTTGGGATATTCCCAGCGGCCGGCGGTGGCGTAGCGGATGCCCTTGTAGGCAGCCACGCCGGGAACCCGTCCGGCGCAGCCCTGCAATTCGCCGCAGGGGGTAATCACATGATAATCCATCGTTTTCCTCCTCAATGGTTCCGATTCCAGGCAGCGGGCATCCAGGGATATTTTTCCTCGTTTTCCAGACCGTAGGCCTCCAGTTTCCGAAGCTGGTCAACCACATGGGGCATATCCATCCGCTCCACCATCTTGCAAATGTAGGACGCGCCCTTCTCCGCCATAGCATCCCGGGTGGCGATATCCGGAATATCCGGAGTCGCCATGTGGTCGCCGTTCTCTCCGAAGCAGTAACCCACAGCAGCGCTCTGATAGCCCAGACCAAACAGGTCGCTGAAGGGAGCGCAGGACTGGGGCTGCCGATGGCTGTAGCCCGTCACCAGCGGCACATCGTCGATGCGGTTCATCAGCTTGTAAGCGCCCACGGTGATGTCGTGGAAGGCGTTAAAATCCGCGAACAGATCCTTGTTCTTGCCGAACTGCATCATCATGTCCATATACAGAATCGGCACGCCGGTCTCATCGTAGAAGTCCCGCACCATGGGGCAGATGGTCATATGGGCGGGGCCGTGGAAGCTGAGGTAGACCTGGCGCTTGAAGCCCAG
>CAMEWZ010000058.1 GCA_945946745.1 uncultured Clostridia bacterium
TGCCCCAACGAGGAGAACGCCAAGCTGTTCATCGACTTCGTCACCAGCGCCGAGTGTCAGACCGCTCAGAACGCCGACTGGGCCCGCCGTCCCGTCCGTTCCGACATCGCCCCCAAGGGCCTGTGCTCTCTGGACGAGTGCAACGTG
The DNA here is from genome assembly GCA_945946745.1 of uncultured Clostridia bacterium. Classification (GTDB taxonomy): domain Bacteria; phylum Bacillota; class Clostridia; order Oscillospirales; family Oscillospiraceae; genus Faecousia. The sequence continues at coordinate 148 of CAMEWZ010000058.1, forward strand.
GGTAACTATGACTTTAGCTACGCCGCTTCCAACAGAGACGCCATCAAGGAGCAGTTCAACGATCTGGTCGCCGGCTGATTTCCCTTTCACCGACTGTGGGAGGCACCCTCCGGGGTGCCTCCTTCCGGTATTCCCACGGCTGAAAACTGTGCCGGAGCCTCCGGCATGCTTTTGAACCGCGCGATCATTTTTTATATAGACATGGGAGGAACACCATATGAGCAATCGAGTCATCATCAAGGACGCTGTAAAACGCTACGGCGACTTTACCGCGCTGAACGGCGTTTCACTGGACATCCAGGAGGGAGAATTCTTCACGCTGCTTGGCCCCTCCGGCTGCGGCAAAACCACCCTGCTGCGCATGATTGCGGGCTTCAACTCCATCGAGGGCGGCGACTTCTATTTCGGCGACAAGCGGATCAACGACGTGCCCGCCCACAAGCGGGACATCGGCATGGTGTTCCAGAACTACGCCATTTTCCCCCACCTGACCGTCCGGGAAAACGTAGCCTACGGCCTCAAGGCCCGGAAGGTTCCTGCCAAGGAGATCAAGCCCAAGGTGGACGAGGCCCTGGAGCTGGTACAGATTTCCCATCTGGCAGAGCGCAAGCCCAGCGAGCTGTCCGGCGGCCAGCAGCAGCGGGTGGCCCTGGCTCGGGCCTTTGTCATTGAGCCAAGCGTGCTGCTGATGGATGAGCCGCTTTCCAACCTGGACGCCAAGCTCCGGGTGCAGATGCGTTCCGTCATCAAGAAATTGCAGCGGCGGCTGGGCATCACAACCATCTATGTCACCCATGACCAGGAGGAGGCGCTGGCCATCTCCGACCGGATCGCCGTTATGAAGGAAGGCCACATCATGCAGATTGGCACCCCCCGGGAGATCTACGCCAAGCCTCAGAATCCCTTCGTGGCAGGCTTCATCGGCGTGAGCAACTTCCTGGCGTGCGAGATTCAAGCCTCCGCCGCCGGGGATGCCGCCGTCAGCATCAAGGGCGAACTGGACATTACCGTACCCGTCAGCCGGGCCTATACCGGCAAGGGCAAGATCTCCGCCCGTCCCGAACAGCTGTTCTTCTCCGAAGCGGGAATGCCCGGAACCATCCTGTTCTCTACCTTCCTGGGGGACTTCATCGAATACGAGGTGCAGCTGAACGACGGCCAGAGCTTGATCGTGAACGAATACACAAAGGACACCACCGAGGTACACGCTGACGGTGAGAAGGTACATCTGCGCTTTGACCCCACCCGCATCAGCCTGTATGACGCCGATGAGGAGGTGCTCAGCCTATGAAAAACCGGCTTAACGCCCGGTGGAAGCCGGATTTCTGGTTTTTTACCAAGCTGTTCGTGGTTCTGGCCATGTGCCTGTTCATCGTCTATCCCTTCTATAACATCATCACGAAAAGTGTGTTTTCCAATAAGGTCGCGGGCATCACGCTGTATAACTTCCAGCGCTTCTTCTCCAAGCCCTATTACTACCAGACGCTGATCCGCTCCATGGTGGTCTGCTTCTCCACAGTGCTTACCACCACTCTGGTGGGCGTTCCCATTGCCTATCTGATCACCCGCTATAATGTGCCCGGCAAGAAGATCCTGCACATTTTCATCATTATGAGTCTGATGAGCCCGCCCTTTATCGGCGCGTACTCCTGGATCATTCTGCTGGGCCGCAATGGCCTGCTGGCCAAGCTTCTCGCCAAGATCGGCATGACCGCGCCGACGATTTATGGCCGCGGCGGTATTATCTTTGTTTTCACATTGCACCTGTTCCCCTACATCTACCTGTACACCTCCGGCGCCATGAACAGCATCGACAGCTCCCTGGAGGAGGCCTCCGAAAATCTGGGCATGAACAAGCTGCGCCGGATCTGGACGGTGACCCTGCCTGTGATCCTGCCCTCCATTCTGGCCGGCTGCATCATGGTGTTTATGACCTGTCTGGCCGATTTCGGCACCCCCATGCTGCTGGGCGAGGGCTATACCGTGCTGCCGGTGCTGGTGTACAACGAATACATGTCCGAAAGCGCTACCGACCCCTATATGGCCTCGGCGCTGTCCGTGATCATTGTGTTCTGCTCCCTGGCCATGCTGGGCTTCCAGAAACTTGTGGTGGAAAAGCGGAATTACATGATGAGCTCCCTGCGGCCGCCCCAGGAGACGCAGCTGCATGGCTGGCAGCGGTTCCTGGTATCTCTGCCCATCTACATTGTGGTGGGTCTGGCCTTCCTGCCCCAGATCGTGGTGGTCTGTCAGTCCTTCGTGGAACGCAGCTTCTCCGGTATGGTCAAGGGCATCAACCTGAATAACTACCGGGCGATTCTCTCCCGCCTGGGCCGGAATATCCGAAACACCTACGTGTTCTCCATCGTCGCCATTGTGTTCATCATCGTCATTGGCATTCTGGTGTCCTACATTCTGGTTCGGAAAAAGGGCAAGGTTGCCAGCCTCATCGATACCCTCATCATGTTCCCCTATGTCATTCCCGGTTCCGTTTTGGGTATCGGCCTGATCGTGGCGTTCAACCGCAAGCCTCTGGTTCTGGTGGGCACCTCCGCCATTATGATTATCTCCTACATCATTCGGAAGCTGCCCTATACGGTGCGCTCCGGCAGCGCGTTTTTGTACCAGATGGATCCGTTCATCGAGGAGGCTTCCATCAATCTGGGCGTTTCGCCTATGAAAACCTTCTTCAAGGTAACGGTGCGGATGATGCTGCCTGGCATTATGTCCGGCGCAGTCTTAAGCTGGATCACCTGTATTAACGAGTTGTCCAGCTCCATCATGCTCTACTCCGGCAAAACCTCCACCATCGCCGTGGCCATCTACCAAGAGGTCGTGCGCATGAGCGACGGCACCGCCGCCGCCCTGGCTACCATTTTGACGCTGACGACCATTGTCTCCCTGGTGATCGTGTTCCGTCTGACAAAGGGGAAGGTGAAGATCGTCTGATGATACGAAATATCGTTTTCGACATGGGAAACGTGCTGCTCCGCTTTGACCGGGAGTATTTTCTGGATGCCGTCGGCGCCCAGGGGGAAGATCGAACGCTGCTGATGAACAACGTCTATCTGTCCCTGGAGTGGGCGCGGATGGATCGCGGCTCCATGACGGAGGCAGAGGCCGCCGCAAGTATGTGCCGCCGTCTGCCCCAGCGGCTCCACGAAACGGTGCATCTGCTGGTCGATCAGTGGGATCGGCCCATTCTTCCCGTGCCCGGAATGGAGGCGCTGGTGGCGCAGCTGAAGCAGGCTGGCTATGGCGTGTATCTTCTCTCCAACGCCAGCGTCCGCCAACACGAATACTGGCCCCGGGTTCCGGGCAGCGCTCTGTTTGATGGCACCTTGATATCCGCCGATGTGAAGCTGGTCAAGCCCCAGCCGGAAATCTACCGGCTGCTGCTGGAGAAATTCTCCTTGACAGCCCAGGAGTGCTTCTTCATCGACGACTCCCCCGCCAATATCGAGGGCGCGCTGATGTGCGGCATTCCCGGGGCGGTATTCCATGGTGACGTGAAGCTGCTGCGCCAAGACCTCCGGAACGCAGGCGCGAACGTAGCGGAATCATAAAAAACGAACACCCCTGGCAGCGGGAATTCCGCTGCCAGGGGTGTTATTCTGTAATGGTCACATCTGGAAGATATTTCCCAGCACCACGCCGTCCTGCTTTTCCTTTGGCCTTAAGGCGTCATAAACCAGCGCGTAGGTGACCTCCGCCCGGTTTCTCAAGAAGTAGTATACCGCGAACAGGAGCACCAGGCTCAGCGCGTAAAATAGATAGTAAGCGGCATCCTCCGATAGCGGCAGGGACACGCCCAGCATGGGCAGAATCGTATCTCCATAGCCAATCACATTGGCCAGCAGCACCGCGGCATAGAACCACCACAGGCTGATATCCACCCGCAGCAGCTTCAACCGGTTGCGGCGCATCATCTTCCGGCTTTCCCGCAAAGCGGCCATGGCCCCCAGACCGGGCCGGTCAATGAGCACATACTCCGCCATCCGGTATTGGTAAATCACGGGCACCGCCGCCACGCAGAACAGCAGGCCGCAGATCAGAAACACCGGGGTCATGGCGGCCATCAGCTGGTCATAGAGTGCGTCATCCAGCACAAGCCCGGAGCTAAGCACGGACGCGTCCTGCATCAAGGGCATGAGCAGCTGGATCACAGGGCGGGACAGGGGCGTCATCAGATAGATCATCACCGCCAGGTAAATGCACCCGAATTCCAGCGCCAGATAGATCAGCCCTTCCAGGAGGAGCAGCCGCAGCAGCGGCCAGAACCGGTCAAATCCCAGCTTCAGCGTCCGTTCCGACACAAACTGTCCCCGGGCAACCCGAAGCATGGCGGCCAAATACCCCAGCTCCAAAATCTTGACCAGCAGGGACTGCACCAGCGGCAGCATGGTTTGCACCGTGGAAAGCACCGACCGTATGCCCAGATTTCCCAATCCGCCGGACTTGGAGATTTGCAGGGAGATTAGGTAGTTGATCAAGCTGACCAAAGCGCTGCTGCCAAGTGCCAGAGCGGCAAAGAGCAAGACGATTTTTTCTGCGTCTTGATTATGCTCCAGCCGCTGGGCGGAAAACGCTTTCAGTTGACGTGTGTCCTGGATATCCATAATATAACTCCGTTCTCAATTTGCTTATTACAGTTATAAACCAATTGACGCAAAATAGCAAATGAATTTTTTGTAACAGTGGAAATTCCAGCGTGTTTGTGCTAAAATATGCGGGAATATACCGGCAGGAGGGGAATCCATGGAGTTGGGGGAAAAGCTGCGCCAGGCACGGCTGGCGGCAGGAATGAGTCAGCGGCAGCTGTGCGGAGATCGAATTACCCGGAACATGCTGTCTCTGATTGAAAATGGCAGTGCCAGCCCCTCCATGGAGACGCTGCGCTATCTGGCCGCCCGGCTGGGAAAGAACGTCAGCTTTTTTCTGGAGGAAACGGCGGTGGTGTCCGTCAATCAGGAAACCATGGCCGCTGCCCGCCGTCTTTTCGACGCGGGAGACAACGCTGCCGCCCTGTCCGTACTGGAGGAATACCGGGAGCCGGACGAGGTATACGACCGGGAGAAGCAGCTGCTTTGGGTATCGATCCATCTGCGCTTGGCGGAGGAGGCCATCCGCCAGGGGCGGTTTCCCTACGCCGCCTCCCTGCTGGAAAAAGCCGACTGCCCCACTGCCTATTGCCGGGAGGCGCTGGAACGAAAGCGGCTGCTGCTTTTGGGGCGAATTCCCGGAAACACCGTCAGCGCACAGCTTCCCAGTCTGGACGAGGAGCTGCTGCTTCGGGCCGCGGAGGCGCTGGCCCGCAAGGATACCGCCCGGGCAGAGCCGCTGCTGGACGCGGTGCAAGACCAATCCCAGCCCCAATGGGCGCTGCTCCGAGGGGAGGCGTATCTGGCCCGCCAGAATTACCGCGCCGCCGCCCGCTGCTACCACGCGGCCGAGTCCGCCTATCCCGCCCAAACCGCCCCCCGGCTGGAGCAGTGCTATCAAGCGCTGAAGGATTACAAGTGCGCCTACGAATACGCCTGCAAGCAGCGGCCCCAGCCCTGGGACAGCCGGTAAGCGGACGAAATACGGAAAAAGAGAGGTAACCTATGAAGACGAAAGCATCCATCCAGGACATTTACCGGGAGGGCACCAGTTTCCGGTACTTCCTGCTGTGCATTTTGATTACCGGCCTTTCCTACGGCCTGTACAAGGGAATGCTGGACAATTACCTGGCGGAAGTGGTGGCTATGGGAGAAATGGATCGGGGCATCACGGAATTTTTCCGGGAGCTGCCGGGCATTGCCCTGGTGTTTATTCTGGCCGCGTTTTACATGCTGTCGGCGGAAACGTTGTTTAAGGCAGGCGCGGTGATTATGCTGGTGGGCATGGGGATGCACGCCCTGCTCCCCGGCACCAAGGTGCTGGCCACCCTGGCCATCTGCGTGTACTCCCTGGGGGAACACATCCAGCTGGGTATGAAAAGCACTCTGTCCCTGCAATACGCCAAATCCGGCCGGGGCGGCGAGGCCCAGGGCGTCCAGAATGCCGTCAATCAAATCGGCACTCTCGTTGGATACCTGGTCATTGTGGGCGCGTTTTCTCTGCTGTCCGCCAAGCAGCCGTATACGCTGTTCTTTGCCGTGGCGGCGGTTCTGGCGGCGGTCAGTCTGCTGTTCGCCATGAAGATCACCGGAAAAAGCGAGACGGACAAAACCAAGCGCCGGTTCTACTTTCATAAGAAATACCGCAAGTATTACATGCTGGAAATGTTTTACGGCGCCCGGAAACAGGTGTTTTTCACCTTCGGGCCCTATGTTCTGATTCTGTTCTACGGCGCCAATGCCGCCACCATCAGCCTGCTGTTCGCGGTGTCCGCCGTGGCCTGCTTCTTCGCCGCGCCCCTGGTGGGCCGGATCATTGACCGGTTGGGCTATAAAACCGTGATGGTCGCGGACACCTTGATTCTGGTGATCGTGTGCTTCTTCTATGGCTTTGCCCACCATCTGTTCCCCAAGGAAATCGCGTTCTACGTCTGCTGTGTCAACTACATTCTGGATGCTATCATTTCCCTGGCCTCCATGGCCTCCAATGTCTATGTCCAGGCTCTGTCCGACAGTGCCGACGAGACCAAAGCCACCATCTCCACCGGTGTTTCCATCAACCATGTGATTACCATTTTCATCGCTCTGTTTGGCGGGTGGATCTGGCAGGCTCTGGGCATCGAAACCCTGTTCCTGGTGTCCGCCGTGCTGGGGCTGTGCAACAGCGCCTATGCCGCCACCATCCAACCCAGAAAAGAGGTTGCGTAAGCAAACCACAAAAAACCGCGCCTGCGCCGGAGAGCATTCCGGTGCAGGCGCGGTTTTTGCGGTTTAGCAAATGCTTTTGTGGGTCGCAAGGGTAATCAGTGTATCCCCAAGCTGGGTGAATACCGCCCCCAACAGGTTGATCTCGTCCTCAGTCAACCCATATGCCAAAGAATTGGCAATCGCCGTCATGGATGCGGTCAGCGCGCAAGGATTCATACGGAAACACCCCGGAGCATCCTATGTCCCGGTATCCGGTTTTGCGCTAACTGCCAACATCGCACTGGGAACAGCCATTGCTCCCCACCGCCACCAAGGTGCCGTTGGCACGCATGCCCACGGTATGGTTAAATCCGGCGCTGATGGCCACGATATCCGTCCAGCCGCCCACGTTGCACTGGCCATAGGCATTGCGGCCTGTGGCGATCACGGTTCCGTCGGCACGCAGGCCCACGGTGTGGTTCGCGCCGGCACTGATGGCCACAATGTCCGACCAGAATTCCACATCACACTGTCCGGCGTTGTTCTGTCCCACGGCCACCACGGTGCCATCCGCCTTCAGCCCCACCACATGGTAGTCCCCCGCGCTGATGGCCACAATATCCGTCCAGCCCTCGATCTCCCGCTGGCCGTAGTCGTTGTTTCCGGCTGCCAGCACGGTTCCGTTTGCCTTCACGCCATAGGTGGTTCGATACCCCACCGCCACGTCCACCATGTCCCGCCAGCCGGACACATCGCACTGGCCGTAGGTATTATAGCCCTCGCAGACCACGGTACCCGCCTGGGTCAAGCCCACCGTATTGTTGGCGCTGGCGTCGATGTCCACAATATCCGTCCAGCCGGCGATGCTGGCCTTGCCGGGCACCTGCCCCGCCACCAGCACCGTCCCGTCCTCCCGCAAGCCCACGGTGTGGTGATAAGCGGCGACTCTGGTGACATTCGTCCACTGGGAGGTATTGCGGCGGCCGCTCTCCATGCTGCCGGAGGTACCCACGGTACCATCCGGCCTAACCCAAACGTTATGATAGGAACCAGCGGCAAGCAAGCCCACGTAGGAAACCGGTTCTTCCTCCGGTGGTTCCGTAGGCGGCTCCGGTTCTTCTTCGATCTCCTGGTCCGTTGTTTCCTCCGGGGCAGGCTCCGTTTCCGCAAGCTGGATTTGCGCAGGCGCTTCCGTCTCCGGCACCGTCTCCGAAAGCAGCGCCGTTTCCTCCGGTTCCGTGGTTTCCATGGTTTCCTCCGGCTCGGTGGCAGTCGGCTCCGTTCCCTCAGTGGTTTCCGGCTGTGTTTCCGGAACCATCGGTTCCTCCGTTTCCGGGATGGTTTCCGTAGGCGGCACCGTGGGCGGAGTTTCCTCCGGCACTTCCAGCAGCAACGTCCCCACCGGTTCTGTGGGCATCCGCGCCTCCGGCTCCGTAGCCATGGCGGTTTCCCGAGACAGCTTACTCAAGTCAACCGTGATGACCCCAATGGAAAACAAATAGACCGTCAGCCCGGTCAGCGCCATCAGCGCCAAAACCAGAAGCGTATAAAATACCCCCCGCAGAAATTTTCTCATGGACACGCATTCCTTTGCTGTAACTTTTTTAACCAAATTGAAATAATATGTAATCCCCGGCATTTTCCCGGTTTTTCACGCTTTTCCACATAAAATTGTAGTAGCTTTCTTCCCGCTTGTCAAGCGGGCAATGGGATGGGTTTACAATTTCTTCACAGTTTTTCCACAGCAGGCGGATTTTCCCAGGGGGTTCATTGACAGAAACCCCGGCTTATGCTAAACTAGGGAAAAAGGAGGGATCGCTGTGACTCCCATTGAACAGCAAATCGAAGGCGTTGTGGACAGCATTCTGGAGGATTATCGCCATGGACGGGACATCGACAAGCTGGATCCATTCCAGCACCCGGACAAGGATGTTGTCATCGACATGATCGGAAAGCTCCTGCGGATCGTCTTCCCCGGCTTTTCCCGGGATCGGGCCTACCGGATCTACAACACCAAGCATAACCTGTCCATGCTCATTGAAGACGTGGTGTACAATCTGAACAAGCAGATTGCCATTGTTCTGCGGGGCACCATGGAGCCGGATCAGGCCCAGGAAAAGGCCCAGCAGATCAGCCTGGAGTTCTTCCGGGCCATTCCCGGCATCCGGGCAGTGGTGCAGACGGATGTGGAGGCCTTTTACGACGGCGACCCCGCTGCCTTCAGCGTGGATGAAATTGTGTTCTGCTATCCCGGCCTGTTCGCCATCACGGTGTACCGGCTGGCCCATGTGCTCTACACCCTGGAGGTGCCCATGCTGCCCCGGATCATGACGGAGCACGCCCACTCCGTGACCGGCATCGACATCAACCCCGGCGCTACCATCGGCAAGTATTTCTTCATCGACCACGGCACGGGCATCGTGGTTGGCGAGACGACCGTGATCGGCGACCATGTGAAGGTCTATCAAGGCGTGACCCTGGGCGCCCTCACCACCCGGGGCGGTCAAAGCCTCCGGGGCAAGAAGCGCCATCCCACCATCGAGGACAATGTGACCATCTACGCCGGCGCGTCCATTCTGGGCGGCGGTACGGTGATCGGCCGGGATTCGGTGATCGGCTCCAACGTGTTCATCACCCACTCCATCCCCGCCTGCACCACCGTCAGCGTGAAAAGCCAGGAGCTGCAATTCAAGCCCCGCAACTGCAGCGGCAACTGCACAACCTGCGACAAGCCCGAGCCCTTCTGGGAAGGGCAGAAATAACCCCAATTCTTACCAAAAGTCCGCAAAAATCCCGGAAAGCGAATCGCTTTCCGGGATTTTCTGTGCTTATTCCAGTTCGAATACGCCGGTATACAGCTTGTAGTAGGTGCCTTTCAAGGCAATCAAGTCGTCGTGGGTGCCCCGCTCGATGATGCGTCCGTGATCCAGAACCATGATGCAATCGGAGTTCATGATGGTGCTGAGGCGATGGGCAATGACAAACACCGTCCGGCCCTTCATCAGCGCGTCCAT
>CAMEWZ010000059.1 GCA_945946745.1 uncultured Clostridia bacterium
TGTTTGGTATGAAGGCAGTATACCGCGTCCCGGAGAAAAAGTTGGTCGCAACCCCGCCGCGGCGCAACCGCAAGTTCCGCCAAGAGCAGTGGCGGTGAGTCACCGCGGAAAATTCGTGCGCCAGCTTCGTGATATTCGTTACACCATTGGGTACCGCTCGGTATCGTTCTGTGGTAGCAATATCATACGGCGTGTCACGACCCCGCCCTATGACTGTCGAAAAAGCTCAGCAATGCTGGGCTTTTTCGACAGTCAGAAGCCTCCGGCTCAATTGCCGGAGGCTTCGTTTCGTTCTATGGTTCGGATATTTTTTTCCGCCTTGAACCGGGGTGTCATCACCTCATGGCCGCAGCCTAAGCACCGCAGGCGGAAATCCGCCCCGGTTCGCAGCACCAGCCACCGCTTTTCCCCACAGGGATGGGGCTTTTTCATGACCAAAATGTCGTTTAATCGGATGTCCATATGTCCTCCCTGTACCATCCCAGCCAGTAGGGCGGCTTGCCCGCAAGCCGCCGAACAAAACCGGTATGTATTTGCGGCGGGCTGAAGCCAGCCCGCCCTACGCATTGTTCTTGATTTTGTCCCAATACTGCTTCGCCGCCTGCTCGATCTTATTGGGGCCATACTCGTAATAGCGGGTGCCCACCAGCTCGTCGGGTAGGTATTGCTGCTGTACCCAGTGGTTGGGGTAGTCATGGGGATAGAGATATCCCTGCTCCCGCTCCATGGTATAGGAATCGGCATGGACGTTCTGCAAATGCCGGGGGAACGCCCCGGCTTTTCCCTTGCGCACATCCTCCAGCGCCGCATCCAGAGCGATGTGACCGGAATTGGACTTCGGACTGGTCGCCATCAGCACCGCCGCGTCTCCCAGGGGAATCCGGGCCTCCGGCATTCCCAGCTTCAGAGCCATGTCCACACAGGCATTCACAATGGGAATAATCTGGGGGTAGGCAAGGCCCACATCCTCCGCCGCGATGACCATCAACCGGCGGCAGGCGGACTGCATCTGTCCTGCCTCCAGGAGCCTTGCCAGATAGTGACAGGCGGCGTCCGGGTCGGAACCCCGGATGGACTTTTGCAGGGCGGATAGCAGATCGTAGTGGTTGTCCCCGTCCCGATCTGCCCGGAGGGCGCTTTTTTGCGTGACCGCCTTGGCGTCTGCCAGGGTCAAGGGCAGGATCTCCCCTTGGGGCTGGCCAGCGGAGAACAGCACCTCCACCGCGTTCATGGCCTTGCGCAGATCGCCGCCGCAGCTGGACGCGATGTATTCCAGCGCCTCCTCCTCCGGCTGGGCCGTTAAGGCGGTGCGCTGCTCCATGAAAGCAACCGCCCGGCGCACCGCCTTCAGCGCGGCGGCGGCGGAAATCTGCTTGAACTCAAACACCGTGGAGCGGCTGAGAATGGCGTTGAACACGTAGAAATAGGGATTTTCCGTGGTGGAGGCAATGAGGGTGATCTTGCCGTTCTCGATATGCTCCAGTAAGGACTGCTGCTGCTTTTTGTTGAAGGACTGGATCTCGTCCAGGTACAGCAGCACCCCGTTGGGCGCCAAAAAGGTATCCAGCTGGGCCACGATTTCCTTGATGTCCGCCGTGGAGGCGGTGGTGGCATTGAGCTTATACAGCGTCCGGTTGGTCTGCTGGGCAATGATGTTGGCAACGGTGGTTTTTCCCGTGCCGCTGGGGCCGTAAAACACCATGTTGGGGATGTTTCCGGAGTCGATCAAGCGGCGCAGAATCGCCCCTTCCCCCAAAATATGCTCCTGGCCGTACACCTCGTCCAGGGTGGTGGGCCGCAGCAGATCGGCCAATGGCTGATACATGAGCAGCCCTCCCTTCCAATTGTCAATTGTTAAAACGTTGCCACATCCGGGTCGGCGGGCTGGGCATCCTTCACGACCTCCAGCGCTGTGAGGACAGGGCCGATTTCCCCCTTGTACAGCGGATGCTTTTCCGCGCTGACCTTTGCCGTGACCATCACCCAGGCGCGAGGCTCCAAAGTGCTTGCCTTTTCATACCGGCAGGGAATGCCGCAGAACTGGATATCCTCCACGCAGCAGGTCATAACGAACCGGCCAGGCGCGAACATGCCGTTCTTATCCCGGCGGAGCATGGCCACCTGGGCCTTGAAACGGACGGTTTTCCCGTCATATTTCTGAGGCTCCTCCGACACATCCCGGTACCACAGGGCAAAGTCCTCGTCCTTCACCTCCACCACCGGAGCGTTGATGTCAAAGGGCAGCGGATCCTCGATCTCGTCAAATTCCGTGGAACCGTCGGTATAATCATACAGGATGTCAATTCGGCGGGAGGCCGCCCGGGCCAGCTTGTGGAAGGGCATCACATCCGCGCCCTTTTCCAGCCGGTTGAACACCACCATCTGGGCGCCCACCAGCTTGTCCATCACTAGGTTGCGCATGTTGGCGTTGTAGGCCATGATGGTGGTGGCGTCGGCAAACATGACCTCCTGGGCAACCACCCAGCTCTCCGGAAAGCGCATGTACAGGTCTCCCACCTGCTGCATGCCGTTCAATTCGGCCACTACCCGCTCAGCCTTGTACTTCTTTTGCAGGGTCTGAAGCTGCTTGGTGGTGACGGTCTGCTGATCCAGAACCTCGATATACACGTTCTGGTGGGGGTAGGTGGAGATGTCGTACTCCTCCTCCCCTTCCTCAAAAAGTAGCAACAGCGTCCGCTCACCGGCGTTGAACCGGGGATCCTCCAGGGTTTCCTGGATAAATTTCGTCTTGCCGGAATCCAGAAATCCGGTAAAGGCATAAACAGGGATCTGCTGCATATCTTACACCCCAAACAGGGCTGCCACCCCTGCCTCGTCCAGGTTGGAACCGATGACGCAGAGTTTGCCGGTGATATCGGCGGAGCCGCTGCGGACATTGGTCTCCTCAGGCACATAGTCGAAGTGGATCCAGCTGCCGTCGGCGGCGGGCAGGATGCCCTTGGCCCGGAGGATCATGCCGTACTTGCCGGTATCCAGTTCCTTCAAAGCGGCCTCAATGGCTGCCTTGTCAAACTTCTTGGCTGTCTCCACGCCCCAGGAGGTGAATACCTCGTCGGCGTGGTGGTGATGATGGTGATGGTGCTCGTGCTCCTCGTCTTCATCGTGATGGTGATGGCAGCAGTGGTGATCGTGCTCCTCATCCTCATCCTCGTGATGATGGTGGCAGCAATGGCCGTCATGATCGTGGTCTTCCTCCTCGTCATGATGGTGGTGATGGCAGTGCTCGTCGTGGTCGTGGTCTTCCTCCGCATCGTGGTCGTGATGATGGTGGCAGCCGCAGTGCTCGTCGTGCTCCTCTTCTTCCTCCAGGCGCTCCATCTCCATCCGGGCCAGCTCTGCCGCCAGAGTGGCCTTGCCTTCCATGGCCTCCAGCAGCTGTTCGCCGGTGAGCTCGCCCCAGGGGGTGGTGACGATGGTCGCCACAGCGTTATGCTGGCGCAGCATGGCCACAGCCGTATCCAGCTTGGCCTGGGGAATGGAATCCGTGCGGGACAGGATAATGGTGGAGGCAGTCTCGATCTGGTTGTTATAGAACTCGCCGAAGTTCTTCATATAGACCTTCACCTTACCGGCATCCGCCACCGCCACGGTATAGCCCAGGGTAACATTCTCATTCGTCACCTTGTTCACCGCGCCGATGACATCGGACAGCTTGCCCACGCCGGAGGGCTCGATCAGAATCCGGTCGGGATGGTACTGCTCGATGACCTGCTTCAGCGCCTTTCCAAAGTCGCCCACCAGAGAGCAGCAGATGCAGCCGGAATTCATCTCGGTGATGTTGATGCCCGCGTCCTGGAGAAAACCGCCGTCAATGCCGATTTCACCAAACTCGTTCTCGATCAGAACCAGCTTCTGGCCCTTGTAGGCCTCGGAAATCATCTTCTTGATAAGGGTGGTCTTGCCAGCCCCCAGGAATCCGGAATAAATGTCGATTTTTGTCATAGAAAACACCTTCTGTAAAAAATTCTCTAAAGCGTATTATACCACCATCTGTCAACTGTTACAAGGAAATTTTTAACGGAAAAGGAACCGCGAAAATAGCCTGGTGCTATTTTCGCGGTTCCAAGAAAGAAGATTACATCACACGGGCATATTGCCAGGTATTGAAGACGCTGATGCCGATAATCACTGCCATTAAGCAGAGGAACAGCTTGTCCACCGCCTTGTTGTCCATTTTTTTATTGAGCGCCCGTCCCGCGATGCCGCCGCCAATGCCGCCCGCCACCATCAGTGCCAGCGCCAGAAGGCTGAATTCCGGTACGCTCCGGGTCACCAGCGTGGTCAAAAGATTGGTAATCTGGCTGAACAAAATGATGTACAGGCTGTTCTGAGCCGCCGTCTTGGTATCCATACTGAAGAAATAGAACAACACCACCAGATTGATAGGGCCGCCGCCAATCCCCAGGAAGCTGGACATCAGACCCAGCACCATGCCGATCACCAGGCAGACCAGTTTCCCTGCAATCTGCTTGGTCTTGATCCGGGACTTGAATACCGTGTAAATCAGCGTTCCCAGGGTAACCACCGCCAGGCAGGCCGCCTGAACGGCGCCCACCGCGTTCTGGTTCTCGAACATCAGCTTGACCATTTTGAAGATCTGGCTGCCCACCACGCCGCCAACAGCCGCGCCGATGGCCAGAGGCGTGCCGGTCTGGAAATCCACCCGGTTATCCCCGGAAAGCATATTCCGCCCCACGGAATAGCAGCTCATGGACAGCACCGTGCAGCCGGAAAGGAAGCTGATGGTGGATACGCTGGCCAGGCCAAACATATCCAGAACCGGCTTGATAATCACACCGCCGCCAATACCGCAAATCGCGCCCACAATGGATGCCAAAAAACTCACAACCAAATACATCAAATGACTCATTTCGCATACCTCTTTTGATAGACTTCTCGCATCGGTTCCGCCCACAGAACCATCGCTACCGATACTGTTAGTTTATCCCCATTTCCCGGAAAAAGCAAGGGCTTTCTTTTCTCTGCCCAGGTTTTTTCCCTGGGGCATCACCGCATAATGGGGCAAGGAGATTCGGCGTGAGATTTTGGCACAAGCGAAAGTATGGAAAATGCGGGAATACTGGATGTATTTCCCATTTTTCATACTGCGCGATTGGGGCAAAAGATCCGCCGAAGCCCGCAGTGCCCATTGTGCGGTGATGCCCTAGGCATTGGGCTTGCTCCATGTATTTTCCGCAAAAGCGTGTTTCCGTCTCGATTTTCTTTGCTTGTTTTCGACATTCGGCATGGGGTAAACTGATCTCTGGCAGGTCATCCCCGCTATGCGACAGACCGCCAGGCGCCGCACCGGTTCTCCCCCGGTGCGGCGCCAAATTTGCGATTTCTACCCTACCGGGATCAGCAGCATCTGGTTGGGTAACGGCTCCTCCTGCAAGCCGTTGGCCTTTCGAATGGCTTCTACCGTGGAATTGCTGGTCTTTGCGATGTCCCACAGCCGATCCTCGCCGGAGCGGCGGAGAATCAGAGACGGACGGTTGGGATCCTGCTTTCGCTCCTCCCCTGTCACCAAACCGGTGACCATGGGAAATTCCTGTCTGGCAGAAGCTGTCACTTCCAAAGGCAATTCCGTCTTCACCGTGATGGTTCCGTCGCCAAGCATGGCCTGGGGTTCCGCCATCTGCATGGGAACAGCCAAAATCCGGCTGTTTTCATCGGCTGGCACATGCTGTTTTCCCTCCCAGCGGCTGGATGCCCCCTGGAGGCTGCCGTCCTCGCCGTAATAAAGCACTTGAACCGAACCCGGCGTTTCCAGCTCCACGCCCTGCTCCACCCGCCGCTGCCTTGGGAAGTCCGGAGTAAACCCCGCATCCGCCACCACATTTCCCGCCCCTGGCAGGCTCTGCTCTCCATAGACGGTCTCCCGGCGGGTATCCAGAACCACCGGCAGCTCCAGCATCTGGGTTTGCATGGTCAGCTCCTGGGTAGGGCTGTAAGCATCCTCCACCAATTCCAGCGGCAGCTTATCGGTAATTACGAACTGCGCCGCAATGCCGCACTTCAAATGCAGGCGTCCCGTCTCATCCCGCTCCAGCTCCAGACTGGTAGGCATCAGCTGGATATCCGCCTGGGCATCCGTTCCGTGCTCCTGCTCCAGCTCCGCGAATTGGGAGAAGGGCAGGGAAAAATCCCAGCTGTGCAGCTGTCCCTGGGTGCTGCAATACAGCACATGCACTTCCCCGCTGCCCCGAAACACCACCTTGCTGGAAAGCACCTTTTTGTCCGTCAGAACCGGATTCAGCCGGTAATACGCCAGCTTCTCCGGAACCGGTGCGGAATCCGGCAGGGTCAGATCCTCCTCCAACAAAAACGCCTTTTCCCCAGCCTCTTTGGGCAGTCTGACCGGGTAACTGCTGTGAAGCAGCTGGATATCCCCGGGAACCTTGTCCGGCAAATAGGTTTCCGCGTCTGCCCGGGAAAATGCCTCCGCCAGCGCTGCCATCCCCGCCCGCACCATGATCTTCCGAGCCGACACCATCCGCGCGTCTACAAATCGGGTCAAGCACCGGACGCGGAACGTGCCTTCCGGTGTATTCTCCGGCAGCTCCCAGCGCATTTGGAAGGGAATCCAGGTTTCCAGGCACTGCTCCGCGGAGCCGTCCTCCGGGGCGTACAGAACCCACACCATCATTCCCGCCGAGGCGGAAATCCCGTCCGAACGCCATTCCTTTCCCCGGAGAATCGCCTGGCCCCAAGCGGACAGAATCCGGCCGATGTCCGGCATTCCATCCGGCAATTTCCATTCCTGGGTCTGCTCGCTGTTCTGGATCTCCCGCACCACAGGCTCCAGATAGGCAAACGGCATCTTAGAAAAACGCACTTCCACGATTGGATCACTCCTTATCCCATGTTCGCTGACACAGTATATTCCACTGTGCGCACCAATATGTCCCTACCGCCGCCGCATCACGCAAAAGCCCAGAACGATCAACCCCACACCACCGCAGCAGCAGAAAAACCAGCTCTCCAGGCAATGCCCTAGGATCAAGCCAACGCCAAGTGACAGCATACAGCAGCCATGCAGGTGATTCTTCCGGCACATAAAAACACCCCCTGCACATGCTATGCAGGGGGTGTTGGGAGTATGCCTTGGGTCAGCCGCCCAGATAGGCCTTCTTCACCGCGTCGGAGCTGGCAAGCTCCGCGCCGGTGCCGCTGAGGGTGATCTTGCCGGTTTCCAGTACGTAAGCCCGATCCGCGATTTGCAGCGCCTTCCGGGCATTCTGCTCCACCAGCAGGATGGTGGTGCCGGTTTTGTGCAGCTCCTTGATGATGTCAAAAATCTGGTCAACCAGAATGGGCGCCAGGCCCATGGAAGGCTCATCCAGCATCATCAGCTTGGGATGGCTCATCAATGCCCGGGACATGGCCAGCATCTGCTGCTCACCGCCGGAAAGCGTACCCGCGATTTGCTTGCGCCGCTCCTTCAGCCGGGGAAAATAGTTGAAAACCATTTCCAGATCCTTCTGGGAGACCTCTTTGTTGATATACGCGCCCATTTCCAGGTTCTCCTGCACCGTCATCTGTAGGAAAATGCGCCGTCCCTCCGGAACATGGGCCAGGCCTGTCCGCAAAAGCTGAAAGGCCTCCGTGTGGGCGATATCCTGCCCATCAAAGGTAATGGAGCCGCTGCGGGGGTGCATCAAGCCGGACACCGTCTTCAAAATGGTGCTCTTGCCCGCGCCGTTGGCGCCGATCAATGCCACAATCTCCCCCTCGCCAACCTCAAAGGACACGCCCTTGATGGCATGGATGGCACCGTAATAGACATGCATGTCTTCCACTTTCAGCATCAATCGTCACCTTCCTCTCTGCCCAGATAGGCCTCGATCACCGCGGGATTGGCCCGCACTTCATCCGGGGTGCCCTTGGCAATGATTCGTCCGTAATTCACCACAGCGATGGCCTCGCACACGTTCATCACCAGGTTCATATCGTGCTCAATCAAGAAAATTGCGATGTGGAAGGTATCCCGGATCCGTCGGATCTGGTGCATCAGCTCGGTCGTCTCGCTGGGGTTCATACCGGCGGCAGGCTCATCCAACAGAATGATGGACGGATTGGTTGCCAGTGCCCGGACGATCTCCAGGCGGCGCTGGACGCCATAGGGCAGGCTGCCCGCCTTCTGATCTGCCATGTCCGCCAGACCCATAAAGTCCAGCAGCTCCATAGCCTTTTCATTGGCCTTTTTCTCCGCCGAGTAGTAGCCGGGCAGATGCAGCAGCGAGGACGCAAAGGAGCACTTGATTCCGTTGTGCATGCCTACCTTGACGTTATCCAGGGCCGTCATATCGGAAAACAAGCGGATATTCTGGAAGGTACGGGCGATGCCCAGCTTGTTGACCTTATAGGTGGGCATCCCCTTGATGTCAATGCCGTTAATCAGCACAGAGCCACGGGTAGGCTGATACACGCCGGTGAGCAGATTGAAAATCGTGGTCTTACCGGCGCCGTTGGGGCCGATCAAGCCGGAAATTTCGGTGGGGCCAATGGTGATATTAAAGCCATCCACAGCGGTTAGGCCGCCAAAATCAATGCCCAGATTCCGCACATCCAGCACGGGCTGCTTGTCTTTATCCTGTTCCCGCAGCAAGGTATAGGAGGGAACCTTCAGAATTTTTTTGCTGTACTCATTCATTCGTGCCCACCTCCTTCTTCTTTTTAAAGATGCCCGTGATCTTTTCCGTCACAACGGACATATGCTCCTTCACCTTGGGCGACCAGGTAAACAGCATCACCAGAATCAGCACAATGGCATACAGGATCATGCGGTAATCCTGCAAGCCACGCATGGCCTCCGGCAGCACATACAGCACGGTTGCGGAGATCACGCTGCCCAGGATATTGCCCATGCCGCCCAGCACCACGAAGACCAGGATATTGATGGAGGTATTGAAGTTGAACTTGGTAGCGGTGACAGAGGAATAATTGAGGCCGAACAGAGCACCGGCCATACCCGCCAAGAACGCGGACACCACGAAGGCCTTCATCCGGAAAGCCGTCACATTGATGCCCACGGACTCCGCCGCGATCCGATTGTCCCGAACCGCCTTGATGGCCCGGCCTTCCTTGGAATGGATGAGGTTCAGCACCACGAACAGGGTAAACAGCACCAGAACGAAGCCCATGGTAAAGGTCGCCAGCTTCTGGATGCCCGTCGCGCCCATGGGGCCGTTGATAATATACTTACCACCGGCAGCCAGCTTCATTTTGCTGGTGGAGATGGCCATGTGAAAACCATTTTCGTCCGTCCCCACATAGGTATTGCCGACGATATTCTTCATGATCTCACCAAAGGCCAGCGTCACGATGGCCAGATAGTCGCCCCGCAGACGCAGCACGGGAATGCCGATCAAAAAGCCTACCAATCCGGCCAGGATGCCGCCGCCAATCATGGCGCACAGCAGCCGCAGGGTATCGCTGGCAATATAGTCCTTCAGCACCGCTGCGATGACAATGCCGGAGAAAGCGCCGATGCCCATAAAGCCCGCATGGCCCAGGCTCAGCTCGCCGCAGACGCCCACCAGCAGGTTCAGCG
>CAMEWZ010000060.1 GCA_945946745.1 uncultured Clostridia bacterium
TCGACCTCCAGCGTGACAGGCTGGCGTGCTAACCGACTGCACCACCGGGCCAGATAAATGGTGGGAACAACAGGGCTCGAACCTGTGACCCCATGCTTGTAAGGCATGTGCTCTCCCAGCTGAGCTATGCTCCCGAACTCATGTCGCTTTGAGGCGCTCACCTCAACGACGTGGTTCATTATACACAAAAGTCCCCCATTTGTCAAGCACTTTTTCGATTTTTTCTGTGCTAATTTTTTTGAGGAAGATTTCCGTGTTTTCCCACCATTTCTGTATCAATTCAAATTTTTTCCAGCAAGTTTCGAATATCCTCCGGCGTAAAGGTGTAGACCGTATCGCAGAACTGGCATTCCACCGGGAAGGTTTTCCCCTCCTCCAGGATCTCCGTCAATTCCTTTCTGCCCAAACTAATGAGGGCCCTTTCCACCCGCTCCCGGGTGCAATAGCATTTGTAGGAAACCTCCACGGTATCCAGGAACACCACACCCAGTTCCCCGCAGACCTGGCCCATAATATCCTCCGGCGTCAAGCCAGCATCCAGCATCGGCGTAACCGCCCCCGCCTTCTGCACACCTCGCTCCAGCTTGTCGATGACTTCCTCCGGTGCGCCGGGCAAAAGCTGCACCAGATAGCCTCCCGCTACCTTCACGCTCTGATCCCGATCCACCAGTACACCCAGGGCACAGGCTGTGGGGGTCTGCTCACTCTGGGCAAAATACGCGGTGACATCATCCCCAATTTCCCCTGACACCAGCGCCGTGGAGCCGATATACGGCTCCTTCATCTGCATGTCCCGGATGACCGTAATGGTTCCATCCGTACCCACTGTGGCCCCCACATCCAGCTTTCCGGGGTATTTCTCCACCAGGGGCACCTTCGGCTCCGTGACACAGCCCCGGACATTTCCAGTGGCGTCCGACACCACCGTGATGGTGCCGATGGGGCCGCCGCCCCGAATTTGCAGGGTCATGGAGCCATTATCCACCTTCTGCATGTTGCCCATCATAGATGCCGCTGTCAGCGCCCGGCCAAAAGCGGCGGTGGCGTTAGGGGTTGTCCCCTGAATTTCCGCGCCCCGGCGCACCAACTCCGTAGACCGGATGGCGACCACCTTCACAAAGCCATCCATGGTCATACCCCGTACCAAATAATCCTTCATTTGATTCTACCCTTTCTTGCTTTCATGTAAATCCGCTGCTCTCCCGGCTGAGGCGGTTCCAGCCGCCGGTCTGCGTAAACTTCGATGTGGGTAAAGCCCGCCGCTTTTAGGTAGCCCAAAAGCTGCTCTTGGGAGTAGGCGTACTCCCGGTGCTCCTCAAAGGAACGCTCCCACATTTTTCCCCGGCGCTGGAATAGATCCATACCGTAGGAGCAGATATTGGTTTCTTCGTCAAATTCCCCCCGCCAGACGCAGTACACATCGTCATCCTCGTCCAGAAATACCTGGCCATCCATGGCCCGGAGCTTCTCCGGGGTGTTCACATCGAAAATGAAGATACCGCCGGGGTTTAAGGCCTTGTAGACCCGCTGAATCGCCCTGGCGCAATCGGCAGGATCCGTGATATAGTCCAGGCTGTCCAAGGCGCACACGGCCAGGTCTACCCCTCTCGGAAGACACAGCTTTTCCAGGCTCTGGCAGACAAACTGAGGCGGGTTATCCAGATCCGCCGTCTTCTGCTGGGCCACGGTGAGCATCTCCTCGGACAGGTCAACGCCAATGACCCGCAGGCCTTTTCGGGCCAGAATGGCGGTGACAGAGCCAGTCCCGCAGGCCAGATCCACGGCGGTGCGGGGAGACAGGCCCTCCCGGTTTAGTATGTCCTCATAAAAGGCAACAGTGGCTTCGTAGTCCACATCATTGGTCAAACGGTCATAGCTGACTGCCAATGCGTGATAAGCGTCCATGGGATTCCTTCTTTCTTCCGCCAGCAGCAAAGCATCCCGGCCCGTTTCTGGGCCGGGATGGGGCAAGGTTATTCCTTAGCGCTTGAAGATGCTGAAGATCTCGTCGATGTCGCTCATGTCCGCGGGCTTGCTGGGCTGCTTGGCGGCGGCGACGGGTGTATCGATGTCCTCGGGGACAAAGCTGGGGGTGGCAGGCGCGGCGCTCTTGGAAGCGGCGGTCTTGGGCGCAAAGGTCTCGGGCTTCAGCTCAAAGCCGGTAGCAATGACCGTGACCCGCATTTCGTCCTGGAAGTTGTCCGCCACCGTAGCGCCGAAAATGATGTTGGCGTCGGGATTGGCAGCCTCCTGCACAATACCGGCGGCAGTCTCCACGTCGTCCAGGGTCATCTCGGAGGAGCCGGTGACGTTCACCAGCACGCCGGTGGCGCCGTTGATGGAGGTCTCCAGCAGGGGGCTGGAAACGGCGGCGGTGGCAGCCTGCTCGGCCTTCTCCCGGCCGGAGGCGGTGCCCACGCCCATGTGAGCCCGGCCCGCGTCCTTCATGACGGCGGAAACGTCGGCAAAGTCCAGGTTGATGATGACATTCTGGCAGAAGCCCACCAGTTCGGAGATGGAGGTCACCGCCTGCTTCAGCACGTCATCGGCGATGCCGAAGGCGTTGGCGAAGGTGATCTTCTGGTCGGTGACGTATTTCAGCCGGTCGTTGGGGATGATGATTAGGGAGTCCACCTTGCCGTTTAGGTCGGCAATGCCCTGCTCCGCCTGGCGCATCCGGTTGGCGCCCTCAAACTTGAAGGGCTTGGTGACCACGCCCACCGTGAGAATACCCGCCTCGTGGGCCAGATCCGCCACGATGGGAGCCGCGCCAGTGCCGGTGCCGCCGCCCATACCGGCGGTGATAAAGACCATGTCGGTGCCCTCCAGAGCCTTGGCAATGGCAGCCCGGGATTCCTCAGCGGACTTTCTGCCGATCTCGGGCTTGGAGCCGGCGCCCATGCCGCCGGTGAGCTTCTCACCGATCTGGATCTTATTCTTGCAGACGGACTTATTCAAGTCCTGCTTATCGGTATTGACCACCACGAAGTCCACGCCGCTGACGCCGGCTTCGATCATGCGGTTGATAACGTTATTGCCGGCGCCGCCGACGCCGATCACTTTGATCTTCACAACGCGATCCTGTAAGGTTTCGGACATAACACTCTTCCTCCTATGTATCTGTTCACAGTTGCGGGATTTCCGCTTCCGTCTTGATTCAGTACTCATGCTCTCTCTATTCTATCCTTTATTTTCAAATTGGTCAATAGAAAATCTACGAATTCGGCAAAATATTTACAGAATTATTACATCTTAGGCAAAAGGCGTATAAACAACCTTATCCGGCCAGATGGTAAAGCTGATGTCCAGAATGCCCGACTGGAAATCGCTGAGCTGCAAAATACAGTCGTTCATGCAGGCGATTTTGTAATCCAGGCGGGTGGAATCTCCCAGATTGACTTGATATCGGCTGCCATACCAGAGGATGATATCCTCCGTGTGGCTGACATCCACGCTGGCCGCGTCGCCCACGATATCGTTGTTTTCCAGCGCCACCAGGATCTGTTTTGCCGCTTCCAGGCGCTGCTGCCCGGTGACGGTCAGCGGAATCGGTTCACCGCTGGCGTCGGTCTCCGTGGGCAGGCTTTCCGTGGCAACAGCCTGGGCATTGGGGGTGGGGTTGTCCAGCGTCACGCCCAGAATTTGGGTGTAGTTGGCGGCTTTGCTGCCGTTGCTCATCTCCACCACCCGGCCCTTGGAATTCATCAGCCACCAGGTTCCGGTGTTGTCCTTGATGGCGTAGACCACATCCTCTTCTTCGATGATAATATTGACAGTATCCGGTAATTTTATTCCAAACCGCACGGTTTTCACATAGGGAAGGTTCGCCTTAATCAAGGCGCCCGCCCGGGCGTGGCTGAAGGTGAGCAGGTTGTCCCCCTCCTCAATGCCGGAAGCCTCCCGGACAGACCAGGCACTGTACACCTTCGCGCCGGTGACGGTAATATTCTCCACTTTGAAAAAGACGGACAGGCCCATTACCAGCGCTGCCACAATGGCTGCCACGATCAGCATTTGCATCAGCAGCCGGGTACGATTAAAGGCCTTGGGCTGGGTATAAATCACCGCAGGCGCCGGCTGAACCGGTCTGGAGGTCTTTCCCTTTCCTTCCTTTCGGGCTTTGGAACGGGCCGCCGTCTTCTGGGCGGTGCTGGCGATCGTCTCCCCCATCCGGGTCAAAAGAGATTTTTTCTTGGGCTTGCTATTGCCATAGGCCCGCTTCTTGCTGGAAAGATCCGTGGGCTCCTGGCTTTTGGCCGGGCGCTTTCCGCCGGTCTGGGGACGGTTGGTTGATTTGGCCTCCGGTTTTTTCCGGGCACTGTTCTGTCGTTTTGCCGGAGCGGCGGCAGGCCGCTCTCTTTTTTCTCCGGCTTGCGGGGGACGGGCAGGGCGTTCCCCCGCCGGACGCTGCTGCTTTGGCCTTTGGGCAGTACTGGCTGCCGCTTTTTCTCCGGCCTTGGCCGGAGCCTGATTGGCAGGGCGGCGGCGTGCCGGTTCACCAGCTGCTGCGGGACGGGGCTTTTTCGCCTCTTGAGTCCGCTTCTGCGCACTCTGAGGCGTTTCCTGCCGCGGGCGGCGGGAAACGTCCTCCCGATTCTTTTGTGTTGTATCCATATGGTTCCTCCGGGGGCATTACCGTTTGCTTACTTTCTCCACAATGTCACAGATCCGCTCCGTGGCGTCCAGCCGCATCATGCCATGCAGCTTTTTTGACATCTCCTCCCGGCGGCTTTCATCCGCCAGCAGCTCCCGAATCTGGGCATAGAGCACCTGGGGGGTGCAGTCCTTCTCCAGCAGCACCACCGCGCCGCCGCCGCTTTCCAGCAGCCGGGCATTTTTCTCCTGGTGGTTATTGGTCACATTGGGCGACGGAATCAAAATGCAGGGGGTGCCGGAGGCCGCAATTTCGTTGCAGGTGGCGCTGCCCGCCCGGCCAATCACCAAATCCGCCGCCGCCATCACAGCAGGCATATCGTAGATGTACTCCCGCAGATCCAGGGAAGGACAGTTTTCATAATCCACGCCGTTGTCCTTCACCCTCTGGGGCATCCATTCCTTTCCAAAGCTGCCTGTGGCATGGATATGATGGAAGGGGAAACCGTCCTTCTGCTCCAGGGGGAGCATATCCGCGATCACCTCATTCATCACCTTGGCGCCCTGGCTGCCAAAGGCGGAAACCACCACATAGCCGCTGAGATTCAGCGCTTTCCGGGCGTCGGCCTTGGTGTCATACAGGAATTCCCGGCGCACGGGCATTCCCACAACCTCCACCCGCTCCGGATGCTTGTAGTGCTTGGCGCTCTCCTCAAAGGCAACCAGCACCCGGCTGGCCTTGGTCGCCGCCAGGCGGGTTGTCACCCCGGGAACCGCATTGCTTTCATGCACACAGGTGGGAATTCCCATGGACTGCGCCGCGTACAGCGCCGGGAAGCTGGCATAGCCTCCGGTACCGATGACCACATCCGGCTGAAAGTCCCGAAAAATGGCCTTGCAGGCCTTCACTGCGTCCAGCACACACTTGACTGCCCGGATGTTCTGCCGGATCCCGGCGCCGTTCAGCTTTCGGCTCAGGCCGGAGCCGGGCAGGCACTTGACCTGGTAACCCGCCTGGGGCACCAGCTTCTCCTCCATATGGCCCTGCGCGCCAATGAACAGAATATTGCTCTCCGGGTGGCGTTCCTTCATCATATTGGCTACCGCAATGGCGGGGTTGATATGGCCCGCAGTGCCGCCGCAGGTGAAGATCAGATTCATATTGATTCCTCCTGGATTTTTCTCTGGTTTCTGTATCTGGATATTTGTAAAACGATCCCCATTTCCCCCAGATTCACCGCCAGTGCCGTGCCGCCGTAGGAAAAAAACGGCAGCGCGATGCCGGTGGAGGGCAACAGGTTCGTGACAACGCAAAGGTTTAAAATGGTCTGAACCGCAATCAGCGTGACCAGTCCCGCGGCCAAAACCGTGGAAAATCGATCCCGGGCACGCAGGGCGATCCAGTAGCCCCGGCAGATGGTGACGGCAAACAGCGCCGCAATGGCGGCGGCCCCCACCAGGCCCAGCTCCTCGCAGCAGATGGCGAAGATATAGTCGTTATATTGAAAGGGCAGATACAAATATTTCTGCCGGGATTTGCCATAGCCCAAGCCAAACAGTCCGCCGGAGCCGATGGCATACAGGGATTGCAGAATTTGGTAGCCGGTATCCCCGGGATCCAGCTCCGGATGGAGCCAGGCGCTGACCCGATCTCCGGCATAACCCATAAATTGAATATAAATCAGAACAAATACCACGGCGGCGCCTGCCCCGGCCAGCAGCCATCTGGGGCTGGTACCCGCCACGAACATCATCACCACCGCCACCATGCCCATGAGCATAATGGCAGACAAATGCTTTTCCAGCGCCAATGGCACCAGAATGCCCAGCAGCGCCGCGCCAAAGCCCAGCACGCCGTAGCGGAAATATTTCGCGTTCTGCCCATAGCGCCGGGTCAGCCGGGCAAACAACAGGATCATGGTAAACTTGGCCACCTCGGAGGGCTGAAACTGGATGCCCGCCAGGTTGATCCAGCGTTTCGCGCCGTTGACCTCCTCGCCGATGACCAGCACGGACAGCAGCAGCACAATGCTGATGCCATACAACAGCCATGCGCAGCGGTACCAGATCCCCACGGGAATCCGGCTGAAAAAATACATGGCAGCTAGTCCGATGGCGGCGCAAACCGCCTGCTTTTGCAGGTATTTGGTGGAAATCGCATAGCCGGTGTCATATTCGCTCTGGGCATAGCTGGCCGAGTACAGCATGGCCAGCCCCACTGCCAGCAGCAAAAGCACCAGGAACAAAAAGGGGTAGTCTACACTTTCCCCCGCCCGCTTCCACAGGCGGCGATCCTCTTTGGCATGGAGAATACGCTCTCCTGCCATGGGAAGCTCCTTTCCAGTTCCCCGTCAAGGGGGGATTGCCACGCCAGTGTGCGCACTGACGCGCAAGGACAGTATCGTTATCCGATCAGACCGGAAATACCGAACCAGGCCAGCAGACACATGACGGCGGAAACTGCCGCGAAGCTCAGCACGATCTTTTCTTCCTTCCAGCCGCACATTTCAAAATGATGATGGATGGGCGCCATTTTAAACAGCCGCTTGCCGTGGGTAGCCTTAAAGTAACCCACCTGCAAAATCACGGACAGGGTCTCGCAAATGTACACAAAGCCCACCAGAATCAAGATCAGCGGCATCTCCAGAGCAAAGGCCAGGGAGCAGACCACGCCCCCCAGGAACAAAGAGCCGGTATCTCCCATAAACACCTTGGCCGGATGCCAGTTGTAGAACAGATAGGCAATCAATCCGCCCACCAGGGACGCAGGCAGCAGCGCCAGATCGTATTTTCCCAGCGCCACGGAGGCGGCGGTGAAAAACACCATCACCGGTAATGTCACCGAGCTGCTCAAACCGTCTACGCCGTCGGTCAGATTCACCGCGTTGACACAGCCCACCATGACAAACATGGCAAAGAAAATATACACGATGGGGTGCAGGTCAAAGCGGACGTTGAAAAACGGGATGTACAGGTGGGTATCCATGGCGCCGGAGCGGTACATGGCATACAAAAACACGGCGGACACCGCCATTTGCAGCATGGCCTTCTGCAAAGAGGTCAGTCCCAAATTCTGATGGTGCCGGATCTTGGTGAAGTCATCCAGAAAACCGATGAACCCAAAGCAAAGCGCCAGCATCAGCACATAAAATACGGAATAGTCCCCCATGGAGGGGATGTTCACCAGCAGGCACACAATCGTGGAAAAAACAAACATCAGTCCGCCCATCATGGGGGTGCCCGCCTTGTAATTGTGCCAGGTCGGCCCGACCTCCCGAATGGACTGTCCCGCCTTCAGCGCCCGCAGCACCGGCAGCAGCAGATATCCCAGCAGCGCGGTTAGCGGGAAAGCAGCCGCTCCCGTCAGTAAAATTCTCGTCATGGTCGTTCCTCCGTTATCTTTCGTCTTTCAGCAGCGCTTCCAGCGCCAGCTCCAAATGCATTCCGTGACTGGCCTTGAACAAAATCACGTCTCCGGGCTTTGCCTCCCGCTTCAGCGCCGTCACCAATTCCTTTCGATCCAGGTACGCCCTGCACCGGTTCTCCGGCATTCCGCCGGTGATGGTTCCGTCGATGACCCGCTTGGCATAGGGGCCGTAGGCAAATACCAAATCCGCTTTTTCCGCCGCGATGCGGCCGATCTTGTAATGCTCCGCCTGGGCGCAGTCCCCCAGCTCCAGCATATCCCCCAGCACGGCGATGTGCCGCCCGGGGCGGTTGCCCAGAACCCCTAAGGCCGCTGCCATGGACTCCGGCCCGGCATTGTAGCAGTCATTGATAATGGTAAAGCCCTTGGCCTGGAAAATCTCCTGACGCCCGGAAAGGTTTTGGAACCGGGCCAGATTCTCCTCAATTCGCTCCGGCGGCACCTCCAGCTTCAGCCCCACCGCCACCGCGGCCAGGGCATCGTTGACAAAGTGGAGTCCCTCCAGGCCCATCCGCACCGACATGGACAGTTTCCCTGCCTCTGCCCGGAAAACCAAGGCGCCATCCTCCTGTCTGGCGTCCAGCCCCCGGACATCACAGCCCTCGCTCTGACCAAAATAGGTGATCCGCTGTTGGGGCAGCCGATCCAGGTAGCGCAGCAGCGTGTCGTCTCCGTTGAGCAGCAGCATTCCCCGGGGGGACATTCCCTCCGTGATCTCCAGCTTTGCCTTCCGGATCCCCTCCTGGGAGCCTAAGTACTCAATATGGGATGTGCCGATATTCACAATCACCGCCACATCCGGATGGGCGATTCCCGAGAGGTAGGCAATTTCCCGGAAATGGTTCATCCCCATTTCCAGCACCGCCACCTCGGTTTCCATGGGCATGGACAGAATCGCCATTGGCATCCCGATATCATTGTTGTGGTTGGCAGGGGATTTGCTGACCCGGTAGGTGCCCTCCAGCACCGCGGCGATCATTTCCTTGGTGGTGCTTTTGCCCACGGAACCGGTGACGCCAACCACCTTGGGGCCGATGCACTTTAATTCCTCCCGGGCAATGTCCCCCAGCGCGATCCGGGGATCCTCCACATAAATTGCCGGGTAATCCCCCACCCGGCGGCTGCACAGCACCGCCGCCGCGCCCTTTTCCATGGCGGCAGGAATAAAGTCGTGACCGTCCCGGGCGCCTTGCAGGGCAATGAACAGCTGTCCCGGTTGCAACACCCGGGTATCGTTATTCGCGCCAAAAAAGGCGACGTCGGCATATTGTTCGTCCACAGTGCCGCCGCACCATTCGGCGGCCTGGCCCAGCGTAATGTTTGCCATGTTATTTCCTCGTTTCCGCCAGATGGGCTGCGACCACTTCCCGTTCATCCAGGTGGCGTTTGTGTCCGCCGATGTCCTGGTAGGTCTCATGGCCCTTTCCAGCAAGTACAATTATATCATCTTTTTCCGCAATGTCCATAGCATAT
>CAMEWZ010000061.1 GCA_945946745.1 uncultured Clostridia bacterium
TCTGTGCGGTATTGCCTTAGCCTTTTTGGTAACTGCTTAAGTTGATGACATTGCCTATGGGGGAGCTGTCACGGCGCAGCCGTGACTGAGAGGGCCCTCTCCGCCCCCATAGGGGGCACCTCTCCCATAGGGAGAGGCAAGGGGCTGACCGATAAATTAACCCAATCAATATTGGATAGCATACCACATTTTTTCCGCACCGTAAAGCCGGGGGTTGAGAAAAGCCGGAAAAACTGCTATGATAGTTCCAAAGGACGGCGATGATTATGGATTATGGCAACTGTACCCTCTGCCCCCGGCAGTGCGGGGTCAACCGGAGCGCGGGGGAGCGGGGCTTCTGCGGCTGCCCGGATACCGCGCTGGTGGCGAAAAGTATGCTCCACAAATGGGAGGAACCGGCCCTGGCGGGCAGCGGCGGCAGCGGGGCGGTGTTTTTCGGCGGCTGCACTCTGGGCTGCCAGTACTGTCAGAACGCCGCCATCAGCGGCGGCCCGGTGGGAAAACCCATGGACAGCGCTGGCCTGCGGCGGCTGTTGGAAAGCCTGATCGCCCAGGGGGCGGAGAACATTGACCTGGTGACCCCCACCCATTTCCTGCCCACCATTCTGCCTGCCCTCCGTCCCAAGCTGCCGGTTCCCGTGGTCTACAACTGCGGCGGCTACGAGCGGGCGGAGACCCTCGCGGCCCTGGAGGGGAACGTGGACATCTACCTGCCCGACCTCAAATACGCCGATGCCGGTTTGGCAGCGGCGCTGTCCGGGGCGGCGGATTATTTCCCTGTGGCGACTTCCGCCATTCGGGAGATGGTTCGGCAGACCGGCCCGGTGCGCTGGCAGGGGGAACGGGTGGTTCGGGGTACTATCATCCGGCATCTGATCCTGCCCGGTCAGATCGAGAATTCCCTGCGGGTTTTGGACTGGATCGGGGAGACCTTCGCCCCCGGCCAGGTGCTGGTGAGTCTGATGCGTCAGTATACCCCCATGGGCGGCTTGCCCGCGCCCTTTGACCGCCGGGTCACAGAGGAAGAGTATGACGCGGTGCTCAGCTGGATGTATCTGAACGGTCTGGAGGGCTTTACCCAGGAGGCGGACTCTGCCGATGTGGGGTTTATCCCGGAGTTTTAGGGCAGCACCGCATAGTGGGGCAAAAGATCCACCGAAGCCCGCAGTGCCCATTGTGCGGTGCTGCCCTAGAAAAAAGCGCTGCCCAGGCGGGCAGCGCTTGGCGCTTATTTCTTCTTTTTCTTCCGGAATTCGCCCTTGCGGTCGAAACGGGCGGCGGCGGAGAGGTTGATGGTCAAGGTAGCCAGTACCACGGCCACAGCCTGCCAAACCAGGCAGTCCACAGCCTTCCAGACCATGTCCGTGACTTCCATCCGGGCAAAGCCGCCGGAGATCAGGAACATGAGGATCACCAGAACCAGACCCAGTCCTCCATACAAAATACCGGCCAGCCGTTGGGTGAACCGCCAGGCGTGGACGCTGCCCATGCCAAAATAGCAGCGGTAACCAAAATAATAGTTGGCCTCCTTGGGGGACAGGAACAGATAGGCAAGGCCCAGTGCCAGCAGCACGATGGGGCCGATCATCACAGCCACCCGGCATACGGTGGCCAGGCTGCCAAAAACATCGCTCAGCTCCGGCAGCAGCGCCGCCGGGTCAAAGGCGTCCATCAGCTCCTTGATGGACTCCACATCCAGAATCGCTTCGGTGGCATCGGTGGCGGTTTCCAGAAGTTCGGTGGGGGTTGTGCTCATTATTTTTCCTCCAGAAATTTGCTGATCTCCCGCATAAAGCTGCCCGCATCCTGGAACCGGTGATAGATGGAGGCAAAACGGATGTAGGCCACCTCGTCCAGGGGCTTTAAGCGCTCCATGACCATTTCCCCGATTTTGTCGGTGCTGATTTCCCGCTCCAGGGTGTTCTGGATGGTCTGCTCGATCTCCGTGGTGATGCGATCCAGATCGGTGACATCCACCTTCCGCTTGTCGAAGGCGCGGATCATGGAGTTGAGAATCTTGTTGCGGTCAAAATTTTGACGGGAGCCATCCCGCTTGACAACGATGATCGGCAGGGACTCCACAATCTCGTAGGTGGTGAACCGGCGCTGGCAGCCCATACACTCCCGGCGGCGGCGAATGCTCAAGCCGTCCTCGCTGTGGCGAGAGTCCACGACCTTACTTTCCTGGTCGCCGCAAAACGGACATTTCATGGGATATTCACTCCCTTTTCCTAAATGATTCGTATATTATACCAGAAAGTTGCTCCACTGTCCAGCTTTTTTTCCTTGCCTTTCCATCGAAAGTGGGGTAGAATAAAACTATGAACCGATTTCATTAGGGAGATGCGTATGAACAAAAAGATACTTTACGCCCTGTGGGGCGGCTTGTTTATTTTGTGCGCCGGGCTGGGATTTATCCCGGAGCCTTCCGGCGCTGCTGGCTGGGCGCTGACGGGAATTTCCGTGGCGTTTTTTGTGCCTCCGGCTATGCTCCTGTACCAGGCGGGGCGGGAGTCTGACCGGCGCACCCAAAGCCTGGTGTGCTGGCTGTCGGCGCTGTCTCTGGGGCTGACGCTGGTGCTGCTGGTGCTGAATTTTCTGTCCGTGCTGCACTCCCAGACCCTGGGGACGGTGCTGCACCATATTCTGACCATCGTCTCCGCACCGATGATCGCCAGCGGCCACTGGGCCTTAAGCCTGTTTCTCTGGGCCTGCCTGCTGATGGTAAGCATCCGGCAGCTGCGCCGGAAATAGAGGGCGGTTACGCGAAGGCGGCGTTGTCGAAGGTGATGACCACGTGGTAGACAATATCGCTGCTTTTGTTCAGCGCCTGCTCCACAGCGCGCTGGATAGTATCCTCTTGTCCCCGCAGGTCGGCGGGCAGGGCAACGTCAAATACCAGATTGGAGTGCCGTTTTCCCTGCACCAGCCGGAAGTCGTGGAGCCGCAGCCGGGAATCCTGGGCTTGCAGCAGGCCGGTGACCTGCTCCTTGAGGCTGGTGAGGGTGGGGTCGTCGGTGATCACCGGATCGTAGTGGATGACCAGGTGGACGTTGTGGCTTTGCAGGCATTCCCGCTCCATGTCGTCGATGAGCTCATGGCATTCCAGGGGATCCTCCCGATGATCCATCTCCACATGGATGCTGGCAAAGCGCTGGCCGGGGCCGTAATCGTGCACCATCAGATCGTGATAGCCCAGAACCTTGGGCTGCTGGGCGATGTAGTCCACGATTTTCTGCCGCAGCTCCGGGTCAGCCGTTTCTCCCAGCAGGGGAGAGATGGTGTCCCGGGCCAGATTCCAGCCGCTGTACAGGATGAACGCCGCCACGCCCAGGCCGATGAAGCCGTCTACCCGCAGGTTCAGAAAGCGCTCGATAACGGCGGCCAGCAGAACCGCGGTGGTGGTGACGCAGTCGTTGCGGCTGTCGGCGGCGGTGGCCTCCAGGGCGGTGGAGCCGATGCGCTTGCTGAGGTTCCGGTTAAACAGGCACATCCACAGCTTTACGGCGATGGAGGCCACCAGCACCAGGGCGGCTACGGCGGAGAACTCCACCGGGGAAGGGTGGAGGATTTTCTCCACGGAGGTCTTCACCAGTTCCACGCCGATGACCAAAATCAGCGCCGCCACGGCAAGACCGCTCAGGTATTCCGCCCGGGCGTGGCCATAGGGGTGGTGCTCGTCGGCAGGCTTATCAGCCACCCGGAATCCAATCAAGGTGACGATGGAACCGGAGGCGTCGGACAGGTTGTTCAGCGCGTCGGCGGTGATGGAGACGGAGCCGGTGAGCATACCAACGATGCCCTTGCCCAGGCACAGCAGCAGGTTGCAGGCGATGCCCACCCAGCCGGACAGAGAGCCGATGGCGGCCCGAACCCGGCTGTCCGAAACATCCTCCGCGTTTTTCACAAACAGGCGCAGTAATAGATTTGTCATGATAACCCTCCCAATCAGCCCAAAATCCAAGCCTTTTTTCTCTCTACCCACGGTAGAACTGCCCATTCTACTGCGGGTAGGGGTGGTGAAGCGGGAGATTCTCCCGGAAATGGCGTGACTTTGGAGCCAAAATCGTATATGATGAACGAAAGCATCTCGGATATCCTCCGAGTTTTCCCGGCAAGCGGGTATTACGCATGATTATACCGCAAGCGGGCGAGAATGTCTATTCTTTTTTGGAGTGTGAGAACATGAATTATCAGATTGTAACCGATTCCTGCTGTGATTTTCCCAAGGAGGTCTATGGGGAGCTGAAGCTCACCATGGTGCCGCTGAGCGTGGAATTCCGGGGCGAGGTTTACGACGATAAAAACGATGACAGTCTGAAGGATATGTACAACGGCCTCCGGGCCGGAGAGGTGGCCAAGACCGCGGCGGTCAACCCCGAGCGCTGGGCGGCGGCTATGGAGCCTTCCCTGGCAGCCGGGCAGGATGTGCTGGTGCTGGCGTTTTCCTCCGGCCTGTCCACCACCTACCAATCCGCCGTCATCGCGGCGCAGGAGCTGAAGGAGAAATACCCGGAGCGGAAGATTTTCACGGTGGATACCCTGTCTGCCTCCATGGGCCAGGGTCTGCTGGTGTGGTATGCCTGCCAGAAGCGGGACGCGGGAATGACCGTGGAGGAGCTGTACGCCTGGGTGGAGGATGCGAAGCTGCACCTGTGCCACTGGTTTACCGTGGACGATTTGATGTATCTGAAACGGGGCGGCCGGGTCAGCGCGGCCACCGCGCTGGTGGGCACCATGCTGCAAATCAAGCCGGTGCTCCATATGGACGATGAGGGACACCTCATCAGCATGGCCAAGGCCCGGGGACGCAAAGCCTCTCTGGATGCTCTTGCCCGGAAGGCCCAGGAGCTGGGCCAGGGCTATGACAACAGCACCATGTTCATCTCCCACGGCGATTGCCGGGAGGACGCGGAGTATCTGGCCAGGGTGCTGAAGGAACAGTATGGCGTCAAGGAGGTTCGCATCGGCTACGTGGGCGCGGTAATCGGTTCCCACTCCGGCCCCGGCACGGTGGCCCTGTTCTTCCTGGGACAGCACCGCTGAGCGAAAAAGAATAGGAGGCTGTCATTGCCAGCGGAAATCTCTTCCGCGGGCAATGACAGCCTTTTGTTATCCAGCCGCCATGGCGGCGTGCATGAGCACCCGGCGCAGCAGCGCGCCGTAGGTCAGCCGGGGCACCCCCTCCGCCGCCACCAGAGGGATCTGGCGCAGAACCTGCTCCCCGGCCCGGAGGGTCAGTGTCCCCAGACGCTGGCCCTGGCTGACGGGTGCGGCGGCGGAGGCCTCCAGGGAGATGTCCTCGGTGATGCCGCTTTTCTGGGCCTTGTCGACAAGCACCGCGCCGGATTCCCCCAGCCGCAGGGCTACGGAATCCTGGGTGCCCAGCCGCACGGGCACCGCTGGGGTTTCCGTCAGAGCCGGGCTGACCACCGCGTAATTGGCAAAACCGTAGTCCAGCAGCTGCTTACAGGCGGCGTTTCGCGCCTGGGAGGTCTCCGCCCCCATCACCACGGCGATCAACTCCATGCCGTCCCGCAGTGCCGTGGCGGACAGGCAGTAGCCTGCCCCGGAGGTAAAGCCGGTTTTCAGCCCCGTGGCCCCCTGGTAGAAGCGGATCAGCTTGTTGGTATTGGACAGGCCGAAGGCGCCGTTTCGCACCGTGTCCATCCAGATGGTGGTGTATTTTTTGATCTGGGGGTGATTTTTCAGCAGTTCCCGGGACATGAGGGCGATGTCATAGGCGGAGGTGCGGTGATTCACCGCCTCCGCTCCGTCGTCCAGCCCGGTGCAATTGACGAAGGTGGTGTCCTGCATCCCCAGCTCCTGGGCCCGGCGGTTCATCATGGCAACGAAGGCCTCCTCCGACCCGGCAATGTGTTCCGCCATGGCGCAGGCGCAGTCGTTGGCGGAGGAAACGGCGATGGACTTGAGCATATCCGATACGGACATGGTCTCCCCCACCTTCAGATAGATCTGACTGCCGCCCTTGGCCGCCGCTGCCTCGGAAGCGGTGACCGTGTCCGTCAGCGCGATTTTTCCGCTGTCCACCGCCTCCATAATCAGCAGCATGGTCATAATTTTGGTGACGCTGGCCGGGGCCAGCCGTTCATGAGGATTCTGCTCATACAGCACGCTGCCGGTTGCCACATCCATCAGTACCGCGCTTTTTCCCGCCACGGTCAGATCCGCCGCCTGTGCCTGCACGGGCAGCAGGGCAGCCACCAGCGCCAGCGCCGCGATCCAAGAAATGCCCTTCATATCCATCCCTCCAAACCGTTTGTGGTACAACCTATGCAAATTCGGAAGGTTCAGCACTGAAAATTTTTTCTGTTTTTTGAGTAGAAAAAACGGAAAGATTATGTTAGTATAAAGTTGCTATATTTTTTTGCTTATGGAGGTTAAACATACACATGAGAGGTATCCCTTCCTTAATCACGGACATTCGGAAAAATGTATTCACCGAGGTGGCCCGGATGGCATACGCTGGCGGCGATTACACCTGCGCGGAGGATCTTCCCTATCGGATTGTCCCCGGCGATCAGCCGCTGCACCGGGAATCCATCTTCCTGGAGCGGGCCATTGCCGGTGAGCGGGTTCGGCTTGCCATGGGCCTTTCCATCCGTCCCATCCAGACCCGCAGTCTGATGACCGAGGGCATGGACGCTGCCGCCATTGCGGAGCAGTACTACGAACCCCCTCTGGTCAATATTATCCCCTACGCCTGCCATGCCTGCCCCACCAACCAGTATAAGGTCACCGTGGGCTGCCAGAACTGCCTGGCCGCTTCCTGCCAGCAGGTCTGCCCCAAGGGCGCCATTTCCTTCGTCAACGGCCGCAGCCACATTGATACCGGCAAATGCATCAAGTGCGGCAAGTGCGCCAAAGCCTGCCCCTACCACGCCATCATCCACCTGGAGCGCCCCTGCCAGGCCAGCTGCGGCATGGATGCCATCGGCTGTGACGAGCACGGCAAGGCCGTCATTAACCAGGATAAGTGCGTGGCCTGCGGCCAGTGCCTGGTGTCCTGCCCCTTTGGCGCCATCGTGGACAAGGGCCAGATCTTCCAGGTCATCCAGTCCATTCTGAAGGGGGACAAGGTCATTGCCATTGTGGCCCCCGCCTTCATCGGCCAGTTCAGCGGCCAGGTCTCCCCCGGCAAGCTGGTCACCGCCATGAAGCTGCTGGGCTTCGACTCCGTGGTGGAGGTCGCCATCGGCGCGGATATGTGTACCATTGAAGAAGCCAAGGACTTCCTGGAAAAGGTGCCCGCCGAACAGGACTACATGGCCACCTCCTGCTGCCCCGCCTGGCACTCCATGATCGGCAAGCTGTTCCCCAGCGAGAAGAATAAGATTTCCATGACCCTAACCCCCATGGTCTTCACCGCCCGGCTGATGAAGAAGGAGCACCCCGGCTGCAAGGTGGTCTTCGTTGGCCCCTGCGCCGCCAAGAAGCTGGAGGCCATTCGGGAGGACATCCGCTCTGACGTGGACTTTGTGCTGACCTTTGAGGAGCTGATGGGCATGTTTGAGGCGAAGGAGATCGATTTTGCCGCCATTCCCGAAAGCGAGGGACTGAACGAGGGCACCGGCGCGGGCCGTGGCTTTGCCGTTTCCGGCGGCGTGGCTCTGGCTGTCACCAACCTGGTCAAGGAGCAGAACCCCGGTATGGAGGTCAAGACCGCCCGGGCCGAGGGCCTGCGGGACTGCCGCAAGCTGATGACGATGGCCAAGGCCGGTAAGTACAAGGGCTATCTGCTGGAGGGCATGGCCTGCCCCGGCGGCTGTGTGGCCGGCGCCGGCACCATCCTGCCCATCGACAAGGCAACCAAGTTCGTGGAAAAGTACAGCAAGGAGGCTGCCTCCGCCTCCCCCATGGAAAGCCCCTACCGGGACGTGGGTGAGAATCTGGATTGATGCGTGAAATATGCCCGGAAAGGCGCTGCCTTTCCGGGCATACTCAGACTGTCGAAAATCCCCCTTGGGGCTTTTCGACAGGTTTTTGCAGCCTGCTGCGCGCATCATTTGTTCGCCGGAGGCGAACAAATGATACACTTGCAGTCTGAGAAGTATTTTCCACCAGGTACACGCCCTGGTGGAAAATGGATTTGAATGGGTTTGCCGCAGAAGCGGCAAATTCTGCGAAGCTTTTTTGACACACGGATATGCCCGGAAAGGCGCTGCCTTTCCGGGCATACTGTTTACAGGGTCGCCTGTTTGGAAAGCTGGGCTGCCTGGTAGAGAATCTGCGCCGCCTCCGCTCGGGTCAGCGGGGCGGAGGCATCCAGGGCAAAGCCGCTGCTTTGCACGGCGCGCACCGAGGCCGCTGCCCAGTCCGGCAGCTCGCTGGCAGTCTCCGCGCCGGTCTGCTGCTGCCAGGGCAGATCCAGGGCGTTTTGCAGCATCACGCAGACCTCCGCTCCCGTGATGACCTCGTCCGCGCCGAAGGCTTCCTGGTTGGGAAGCCCGGCGGTGAATCCGGCCCGCATGGCGGCGGCCAGATAGGGCTGGAGCCAGCCGGGAATTTCATCGGTACAGCCGGTATAGGTCAGTCCCTCATCCACAGGGATGTCCAGCGCCTTGACCAGCATGGTCACAAATTCCCCCCGGGTCACCTCCCGCTGGGGAGAGAAGCAGGTCTGCTCCGCCACGGTCTCCCCGGAGAAAATACCGGTGTGCCGCATCCATTCCGCAGCGAAGCGGCAGGCCTGTCCGGTGGTATCGGTGTATTGGCCGGCATCCGTGGGCTTCAGAATGGTGATGGTCACGGTGGCCTCCCGGGAGACCTTCCCGGCGGGATCCGTGGCGGTATAGGTGAAGGAATCGATGCCGATCTTATTCTTTTTCGGGGTGTAGGTGAAGCTGCCGTCCTCGGCCACGGTGACGTTGCCCCGCTTGGGCTGCCGGGTAACGGTATAGGTCAGCGCCAGTCCCTCCGGGTCGGCGGCTTTCAGTTTGCCGGTGTTGGGCAGATTCCGGTAGGTCTCCAGGGAGGAATCCTCCGCCACAGGGGCTTTGTCCTCCCGGCCCCGGATGGAAATGGTCATGATGCTGGCAGGGGCCACCCGGTTTTCATAGATCGGCAGATATCCCACCTCCACCGACAGGTCGCTTTCCGTGCCCAGGGGGGAGAAGGTCATCTGAGATACCTGCTCGGCGGTGAGAATGTCGCCGGGCAGGAGGATCCGGCTGCCCAGCAGCAGGGTACCGCCGGTCTCCGGCACGTCCGTCAGACAGATTCCCGCCAGCGCCTCCTCCCCGGGGAAATCCTCCCGGGAAAAGCAATAGACGCTGCCGCTGTCGATCTCCGCGGCGGACGCGGCGCCAACAACGCTGAAAAAGCAGCAAACGGCCAGCGCCAGGCTGGCAAAACGGGCTTTGAACATGATGCATACCTCCTAAATTGATGCTCGGAGGTATTGTTTGCCA
>CAMEWZ010000062.1 GCA_945946745.1 uncultured Clostridia bacterium
AAAAAGGCAGCCGCACCATGGCGGACAAGTGCTGGCGCTTTCGCTATGATCCCTGTAAGCGGGTTCCGAAGAAAGCGAAAGCCCTGGATTTTTCCAAATACGATGAGGAAGATTTTTCCTTGTAACGACAGTAAGGGGAAAGCCGCAGCGGCTTTCCCCTTTTTGCTTATTTCAGCATATCCAGGAAATCATCCTCCGATAGAATGGGAATTCCCAGTTCCCGTGCTTTGCGCTCCTTGGAACCGGCGTTTTCTCCCACTACGACAAAGCTGGTCTTTTTGGATACAGAGCCGGAGGCCTTGCCACCCAAAAGCTCAATTTTTTCTGTGGCTTCTTCCCGGGTGAACTTGCGCAAGGCTCCGGTGAGGACAAAGGTCATCCCCGCAAACCGGGCATCGGTGATGACCCGCTTGCTTTCAAAATTCACCCCCGCCTGACGAAGCCGCTCCACCAGGTGCCTGGACTGCTCCTGCCGGAACCAATCGTAAATGCTATGGGCCGTGATTGCGCCCACATCGGGCACCTCTGTCAGTTCCTCCACCGATGCCGCCATCAAGCCATCCAGACTGCCAAAGGCGCTGGCCAGAATCTTGCCGGTTTTGGCGCCCACCTGGCGGATGCCCAGGGCGTAGATCAAGCGGCTCACATCCTGCTGCTTGCTGGCTTCAATGGCCGCCAGCAGCTTTTTCGCGGCGGTGGAGCCGGATTTCCACAGGCTTTGCATATCTGCTAACGTTAAATAATAGATATCCGCCGGGGATTGAATCAAGCCTTTTTCAATCAGACTATCCACAATGGCCGCGCCGAAGCCGTCGATATCCATGGCATCCCGGCTGACAAAATGGGCAATGTTCCGGCTGAGCTGGGCAGGACACTCCGCCCCGGTACAGCGCAGGAAGGCTCCCTCGGGATCTTGTTCCACCTTGGCCCCGCACACCGGGCAGCGCTGGGGCAGACGGTATTCCACCGTGCCCTCCGGGCGCTTGGAAAAGTCCACTTCCAGAATCTCCGGGATGATCTCCCCTGCTTTCCGAATGAGAACGGTGTCGCCGATGCGGATATCCCGTTCCCGGATAAAGTCCTGATTGTGCAGCGTGGCGTTGGTAACGGTGGTGCCTGCCAGACGCACAGGTTTCACCACCGCCTTGGGGGTCAGCACGCCGGTGCGGCCCACCTGCACCACAATATCCTCCACCACAGTGGGCTTGATCTCCGGGGGATACTTATAGGCCGCCGCCCACCGGGGAAATTTCGCGGTGGAACCAAGCCGCTCCCGCTGGGCCAAATCATCCACCTTGATTACCGCGCCGTCAATATCGCAGATCAGCTTCTCCCGATTTTCATTGATTGCCAGCACTTCCTCGTCAATCTGTTGGATCGACGACAGCTTTTTGTGGGGAATGACTTTCAATTTCAGAGACTTCAAAAATTCCAGAGACTGGGTGTGGCTGGTAAATTCCACCCCCTCCGCCAACTGGACGTTGAAGATATAGATATCCAGGCCCCGCTTGGCAGCGATTTTCGGATCCAGCTGCCGCAGGCTTCCTGCGGCGGCGTTTCTGGGATTGGCAAACTGAGGCTTTCCCTCGGCCTCCTGGCGCGCATTCAGCTTTTCGAAATTCTTCTTCGGCATGAACACCTCGCCACGGACGATGAGCCGCCGGGGGGCGTTTTCCAGGGTCATGGGGATGGCCCGGATGGTTTTTAGGTTTTCCGTCACATCCTCCCCCACGGTGCCGTCACCCCGGGTCGCGCCTCTGA
This sequence comes from uncultured Clostridia bacterium, assembly GCA_945946745.1. Taxonomy (GTDB): domain Bacteria; phylum Bacillota; class Clostridia; order Oscillospirales; family Oscillospiraceae; genus Faecousia. Next base: position 1,762 of record CAMEWZ010000062.1, read on the forward strand.
CGAACTTTCCGTCCACATATTCCAAAGCAACGGAAAGGCCGTCGATCTTCGGTTCCACGGAGAATGCAACGGTGTCCTCCGTCTCCTGGATCTTTGCCAGAAACTCGTTTAATTCCTCCAGACTGAACACATCCTGAAGGCTCATTAACGGCACGGGATGGGTCACCTTTTCGAACTGGCTCAGCGCCGCGCCCCCTACCCGCTTGGTGGGGGAATCCGGAGCCGCCAACTCCGGATGGGCACTTTCCAGATCCTCCAGCTCCCGGAGCAGGCGGTCATATTCATAGTCCGGCATATCCGGGTCATCCAGTACATAATAACGGTAGCCGGCCTCGGTCAAGACCCGGGTCAGCTCCTGAATTCTATCTTTAGGATTCATAATTTCCTCCGGTTTGCAAAAATGTATTGGGTACGTCTCCAACGATCACGGTTTCCGCCACAACCACCTCACTGTTGACGGTGAAGCTGCTGGTCTGTCCCAGCACCAGCACCGCCACGTCCACGCTTACCTCCATGGTCAGCTGGTGCAGCGTCTGATTGATGCCCGCGTGGGAGAACTGACTGGAAAAGGTGGCGTCGGAATTGCGGATAGACAGAATGTGCACCGGAATGGCAGGGCCCTTTCCGGAGAGAAACTCCGGAAGGAACAGGCTTCCCAGAGGGATTCCGATATCCAAGGTATCCAAAGCCAATATTTCATCGTTAATGATATTCAAGATATCCGTTTTCAATCGGTTGATCTCGCTCATATTGGTTTTCAGCGCGGTGATCCGGCCGTCCAGATCCTTTTCAAAATACACGATTCGATCATATTGGATCACGCCGTTGGCAATCTGCTTGGCAATGGCATCGTTGGTTAGATCCGATGTTGTATTCTTCACCTGGGTTTCCGCCAGCTCCCGGATCACCTCCCGGTAGCGGCTGCGAAACATGAGAAACACCATGCCCGCAGCAACCAGCAGAACAAACAAAAACCACACGAACCTTCGCAGCCGCCGAACCATACCCATCCCCCCGGGTTAGCGTATGCCCGGGAGAAGGGAATCATGACAGCTTTTTCATATGCGCAGACGCCGTTTTGGCCATCAGCTTTTTGGTGCCGATGTCATCAAAGGCAATTTCCAGCAGGGCGTCTCCCCCCATCTTCATTACGGACAGCACCATGCCCCGTCCAAAAGCCGCGTGCATCACCATGTCGCCCTTGTTCAGCTCCAAGCATGGGGTGTTGGCCGGAGCGGACACACTGCCCAGCGGGGTTTTGGTTTGGGGCTTTCTGGCAGGCGCGGCTCCCGGGTAGGAACTGTGTCCATAGCCGGTTTCCGGCGTTCTGTGGAAACCGCCCCGTTTGACGATGCATTCCTCCGGAATCTCCTTCAAAAACCGGGACGGCAGGGACGCGGAGGTTCTGCCATAGATCATACGCTGCCGGGCGTAGCTGATGGTCAAGCTCTGCTTGGCCCGGGTAATGGCCACATAGCACAGCCGCCGCTCCTCCTCCATTTCCTCCGCGTCGCCGATGGCCCGCATCCCGGGGAACAGCCCGTCCTCAAAGCCCACCAGGAACACATGGGGAAATTCCAGGCCCTTTGCCGCGTGCATGGTCATCATCACCACGGCGTCGTCGTTTTCGTTGTATTGTTCAATATCCGTATACAGGGCGATTTCCTCCAGGAAACCGGCCAAAGTCGGGGTTTCCGCGTTCTCCACATAGGCGTTGATGCTGGATTTTAATTCCCGTACGTTTTCCAGCCGGGTCTTGTTCTCCTCGGTATCCTTGGCGCTGAGCATATCCACATAGCCCGTGCGGATCAGAAGCTCCTCGTAAAAGTCCGGCAGGCTCATTCCCTCCTCCAAAAGCTGGGTCATGCCCTCGATCAAGGCGGAAAATTGCAGCAGCTTCATGGCGGATTTTTCCAACGGCCCGTAGGAATAAGGATCCGAAATCACCTGGTACAGGGGCTTATGCTCCGCTTCCGCCAGCCGGGAGGCCATTTCGATGGTTTTCGCGCCCAAACCCCGGGGCGGATTGTTGACAATCCGCTTCAAACGCAGATCGTCGGTGCGGTTGTTGATTACGCACAGATACGACAGCATATCCTTGACCTCGGCCCGGTCAAAGAACCGGGTGCCACCGATGACTCGGTAGGGAATGCCGTTGCGCTTCAAGGAGAACTCCAGCGCGTTGGATTGGGCATTGGTGCGGTACAGAATCGCGTAATCCTTGAAATTCTTGCCCTTGGAGCCGGCTATGATCTTTCCGGCAACAAAGTTGCCCTCCGCGCCCTCATCGCTGGCTTCATAAACCGTAATCGGCTCGCCTTGGCCGTTGGCTGTCCATAGCTGCTTGCCCTTGCGGCCAATGTTATGGGAGATCACCGCGTTGGCGGCATTCAAAATCGCCTGGGTGGAACGGTAATTCTGCTCCAGACGGATGGTGCGGGCGCCGCGGTACTGCTTTTCAAAGTTCAGAATGTTCTCAATGGTGGCGCCCCGGAACCGGTAGATGCTCTGGTCATCATCGCCCACCACGCAGATATTCTCATACCCACCCGCCAAAAGGGATGTCAGCAGGTACTGCATGTGGTTGGTATCCTGATATTCGTCCACCAGCACATAGCGGAATTTCCGCTGATAATACTGCCGGATATCCTCGTTTTCCTGCAAAAGCCGCACGGTTACGTAGATAATGTCATCAAAATCCAGGGCGTTGTTGTCCTTCAGTCGGGTCTGATACTTTTCGTAGGCCCTGGCAATGTGAAGCGCGCGCAGGTCGCCGCCGCCTTCCGCCCGGGAGAGCATCTGCTGGGGGGAGACCATTTGGTCCTTCTCCCGGCTGATGGCGCCCAGGACATATTTGGGCGGGAAGGTCTTGTCATCCAGGCCCATGTCCTTGATGATTTCCTTCATAATCCGCTCGGAATCGGAGGAATCATAAATGGTAAAGCTTCGGGTATAGCCCATCCGCTCAATGTCCCGCCGCAAAATCCGGCAGCAGGCGGAGTGGAAGGTCATCGCCCAGATATCCTGGGCCTCCGGCCCCAAAAGCAGGGAAAGCCGATCCTTCAGCTCCCCTGCCGCCTTGTTGGTAAACGTAATGGCAATAATGCTCCAAGGCGCCGCAGGCTCCACCGCGCAGAGACTGTCCGCCCGCAGGCGGACAGCATCACAGACGGTTTCCCCCAGGCTTTCCAAAAAGGAAACATCCGCTTCTGTCACGGAATTGGGGATCTCCTGGGTATCACTGCCCCGGCCAAAGCGCATCAGATTGGCAATCCGGTTAATCAGCACCGTGGTCTTGCCGCTGCCGGCTCCGGCAAGCAGCAGAAGCGGGCCTTCCGTGGTTAGGACGGCCTGCCGCTGCATGGGGTTTAGCTGGCTGAACTGCCCCTCGATGTAGGCCCGCCGGGCAGCAAGAAAACGGGAATCCATTTGTTCGTTCATAGTCACACCTGTCCAAAACATAAGATGGGACTATTTTAGCGCATTTTCGTCAAAAGGTAAAGAGCGAAAATTTAGCTACGCCATCATCTCCCGCAGCTTTTCCAGGGCTTTTTTCTCAATCCGGGACACCTGCACCTGGCTAACCTCCAGCACCTTTGCCACCCGCTGCTGGGTTAGACCGTGGAAATAGCGCAGCTGGATAACGGTTTTTTCCCGTTCCGGCAGGGCCTCGATGGCCTGGCGAAGGGCGATTTTTTCCACCATCCGTTCCTCGGATTCCGTATCGGTGAGGATGCTTTCCAGGGAAAAGCCCTCCTCCCCGGTCTGTTTCTGGATGGATTCGGTGGCGGCGGTGGCCGTCTCCGCCAGGGCGATTTCCTCTGGTGTAAAGCCGGTCTGCCGGGAAATCTCCTGAATCGTTGGCTCCCGGCCCAAAGCCGCGGTCAAACGGCTTCGGGTAGCTTTGATGGATGCCGCCTGCTCCTTTATGCTCCGGGACACCTTCACCGCCCCGTCATCCCGGAGAAAGCGGCGGATCTCCCCCGCGATTTTCGGCACCGCATAGGTGGAAAACTGGGTTCCGTATTCCAGATCAAACCCTTCCACTGCCTTTAAAAAGCCCAGGCATCCCAGCTGGTACAGATCATCCGGTTCCGCACCCCGGCCAAGAAACCGCCGAACCACCGCCCAAACAAGGCCGGTATTCTCCTCCACCAGCTGTTCCGTTGCCTCCCGATCTCCCGCTTGAGAGCGGGCAATCAATTCCTCCAGAGCGCTCATTGCCGCCTCAGCAGCTTACGGCGCATATGTACGGTGGTTCCTTTTCCCGGCTTGGACAGGATTTCCAGGTTGGTCATAAAGCTTTCCATAATGGTAAAGCCCATGCCGCTTCGCTCCGCCCCGCCGGTGGTATAGCTGGGACGCCGGGCCTGTTCAATGTCCGCGATGCCGACCCCCTTGTCCTTTACCACGATATCCAGCACATTGTCCTTGAGGATCCGGCAGCGCAGGGTGATATTGCCCAAGCTTTCCGGGTAGGCATGGACGATGCAGTTGGTCACCGCCTCCGACACCGCTGTGCGGATATCCCCCAGCTCCTCCAGCGTTGGATCCATTTGGGCGGCAAAGCAGGCCACAGCGGATCGGGCGAAGGCTTCATTGCAGGATTTGCTGGGAAACTCCAGAATCATATAGTTATCAAATTTCATGATACGGCCTCCTTGATCTGCACCAATTTGTCAATTCCCGATGCCCGAAATACCCGCATGGGCTGAGGGGCAATGCCGGTCAGCAGCAGCTGCCCCTCGATCTGAGTCATACACCGCAGAGCGTTGATTACCACGGCAATGCCGGAGGAATCCACAAAGGAAACCTCTTGAAAATCCAAGACGCAGATTTGAGGCATATAGGCTTCGATTTTGGCAGCGATGGCTTGAATGTATGCCTTGGCGCAATGATGGTCAATTTCACCGGTTAACGCTACGGTCAGCCGTCCTTCCTCCAAAAAACTGGTAAAATGCATAAACGTTCCTCCTTTTGTTTTTGCTGTAAACAGTATAATCACGATGCCTCGTTTTTCCTGTCGCAATCCGGGACAAGCAAAAAAAGTCTCCGTTTTCCGGAGACTTTCCAAAACAAGAAACCCCGCAGGAAAAATCCTGCGGGGCAAAATGCATTACAGCTTTTTCATGGCTTGCTCGCTCTGTTCCAGACTCACGATCAGATCCCGGGCCTTCTGGGCCTTTTCCCGCTCGGCGTTGACCACCGCCTCGGGGGCGCGGGAGATGAATTTCTCATTGCTGAGCTTGGCTTCCAGACTTGCCAGGTTCTTCCGGGCCTTTTCCAGCTCCTTGCCAATGCGCTCCAGCTCCTTGGCCACGTCCACCAGCTGTCCCATGGGGATATACAGCTTGGCATCGGCGGTGGCGCAGGTCACCATACCGTCCAGATTTTCCGGTTCCTTATCCAGCATCGTCACGCTGTCGGCGTAGGCCAGCCGCTGGATGAAGCCCTCGCCCTCAGCAAATACCTGGGGCTTGGAGGTCTGGATATACAGGGCCGCCTTCTTGCTGGGGGGAACGTTCATCTCGGTACGGCGGGCACGGATGGCACGGATGGCGGCCATCACGGACTCCATGTGGCTCTCCTCCGCCTGGAAGGACAGCTCCTCCCGGAATTGGGGCCACTGGGCAACGATCAGCGCCTCCCCGTCGTGGGGCAGGCTCTGCCAGATCTCCTCGGTGATGAAGGGCATAAACGGATGCAGCAGCCGCAGCACCTGATCCAGCACATAAACAAGCACCTGGAGGGCCGTCTGTTTCCGGCCGGCATCCTCGGAATACAGCCGCGCCTTGGTCAACTCAATGTACCAGTCGCAGTAGGTATCCCAGATGAAGTCGTAGACCTTCTGCACCGCCACGCCAAGCTCATACTTTTCCAGATTGTCCGTCACCTCGGCGATCAAGGTGTTCAGCTTGGACAGCACCCACTTGTCGGCAATTTCCAAGCTGCTCAACGCGGGCAGTTCGTTTTTGGCGTCCTCAGACAGATTCATCAAGACGTAACGGGAGGCGTTCCACAGCTTGTTGGCGAAGTTGCGCATGGCCTCGCACTTTTCGGTGAAGAAACGGGTGTCATTTCCGGGAGAATTACCGGTAATCAGATTCATCCGCAGAGCGTCACAGCCGTACTTGTCGATCATTTCCAGGGGATCAATGCCGTTGCCCAGGGACTTGGACATTTTCCGGCCCTGGTTATCCCGAACCAGGCCATGGATCAGCACGGTGTGGAAGGGCGTCTTGCCGGTGTGCTCGCAGCCGGAGAAAATCATTCTGGCCACCCAGAAGAAGATGATGTCATAGCCCGTCACCAGCACGTCAGTGGGATAGAAGTAATCCAGATCCTCGGTTTTCTCCGGCCAGCCCAGGGTCTCGAAGGGCCACAGGGCGGAGGAGAACCAGGTATCCAGCACGTCGGGATCCCGCTCGATATTGGTGCTGCCGCACTTTTCACACTTGCAGGCGTCCTCCCGGGAGACGGTGATGTGGCCGCAGTCGGCGCAAGTCCAGGCAGGAATCTGATGGCCCCACCACAGCTGGCGGGAGATGCACCAATCCCGGACATTTTCCATCCAGTTGAGATAGGTCTTGCTGAAGCGGTCGGGGACGAACTTGGTTTCGCCGTCCTTGACCACCCGGATGGCCTCCTCCGCCAGGGGCTTCATCTTCACGAACCACTGGGCGGAAATAATGGGCTCCACATCCCGGTGGCAGCGGTAGCAGGTGCCCACATTGTGGCTGTAGTCCTCCACCTTCACTAAGTATCCCTGCTCCTCCAGGTCGGCCACAATGGCCTTCCGGGCATCGTAGCGATCCATTCCCTCATACTTGCCGCCCAGCTCGTTGACCTTGCCGTTGTCATCCAGCACCCGGATGACCTCCAGATTGTGCCGCAGGCCCACCTCGAAGTCATTGGGGTCATGGGCGGGGGTCATCTTGACGCAGCCGGTGCCGAACTCCATCTCCGCGTAGTCGTCGGCCACCACAGGGATTTCCTTGTTCATTAGGGGCAGAATAACCTTCTTACCCACGATGGCCTTGTAGCGCTCGTCGTTGGGGTTGACGCAGACACCGGTATCGCCCAGCATGGTCTCGGGACGGGTGGTGGCAACCACCACTTCCCCGGTGCCGTCAGCCAGAGGGTAGCGGATATGCCACAGATGGCCGGGCTTGTCCACATACTCCACCTCCGCATCAGACAGCGCGGTGACGCAGTGGGGGCACCAGTTGATGATCCGGCTGCCCTTATAAATGAGGCCCT
>CAMEWZ010000063.1 GCA_945946745.1 uncultured Clostridia bacterium
GTCGCTCTATCCTGCTGAGCTACTGGTGCATACGCTTTTATATTCTATCCAATTTTTTTCCCGCTGTCAAGAAAATACGGCAAATTTTTTACCTTCTCCGGAATATACTGTCCGGTAGTCAACTTTGAAAGGAGAAACAGACATGGGCAAATGCGTTGCTCCGGGAATTGACCTGGACGATCTGATCTTCGACGCCGATGCCGGCGGCCCCAGCGAGCGATGAAAGGCAGCATTTTCCTCACCGGTAACATACCGGTGAGGAATGCCGATCAATTATGAATGCCATGATGAAATCCGGGGCTGGTGGACTCCAAAGGAAGAAATGCGTAGCCATTCTCCGTTCCCCAGGCCAAGATTTTCTCCACCGCCTCTACACTGTAGCTGTGAATATCGTGCTGAAGCACGATGCTCACCCGGGCCTGGCTGACGCCATCCACCACATTCTGGAAAACCTCCTGCGCCTTTCGGGCGCCGCCGGCATCGTTGCTGTCCACATTCCAGTCAAAATACTGGAATCCCGCGTTCTGCACCGCTTCCCCCAGAATGGTCATAATCCCCTCGCAGCTTTTGCGGCTGACCTCGTTGGAGCTGCCGCCGGGGAAACGCATCAGCGTTGTGCGAACGCCGGTGTTTTCATAAATAATATCCTGCATTTTCAGCAAATCGGCAAAATACGCCTCCGGGCTGGAATAGATCTCCCGATAATTGTGGGAGACCGTGTGAATGCCAATGCTGTGACCCCGATTCACAATTTCCCTCATGGCCGTATCATAGCCGCTGTCGGTAACAAAGAAGGTGGCCTTTGCCCCGTAACGATCCAGCACATCCAAAAGCTCCATGGTATAGGGGCCGGGGCCGTCATCAAAGGTCAGATAGATCACCTTCCCCTGGGGCCAAATCTGCTCCGGCCGGGGCTGGGCGGTTACCTCCACATTCCGGGTAACCGTTGTCTCGTTCTGGTAGGTGTCCGTAACGGTGTACACCACGGGATAAATCCCCGGCTCCAGCCAGTTGACCTCTCCCTCCACCCGTACCGCTTCGGTCAAATCCCCGTCCACATTGTCCCGGGCAGAATAACCCGGGTCGACATAAAATGTCCCCGTGGGAATGGCGTAGTTTTCGCCGCCCTCCAGGCTGATCTCCGGAGGCAGGGGATCATAATAGGGGATGATTCGTTCCGCCGTGGCCGGATTGCCGGAGGAATCCACCACTGCGTAGGTGATTTTTCCCATTTCCTCCAGCCGCACCACCCGGTCTGTGATGTCGCCGTCATAATTGTCTACTGCGGTATAGCCCGGCTCCTGGTAAGGCGTACCAGGCAGAAGGGTCTCCTGGGAGCCTTCCGTCAATGTGATCACCGGGCATTGGGTGTCCACCACGTTGACCTTCCGCAGTGCCTGTGCCCGCCACGGGCCAACGGTGGCAGTATAGCAAATCGAATAGCGCCCCAACGCATTTTCGTCCACACGACCGGTGACGGAAATCTCCGCGTTCCGTGGCGTAAAGCCGTTCTTCCAGAACAGGCTGCCCTTTACGTGAACCTCCGCCCCCGGATCCTGGAAAACCTGGCCATATTCCTGGATCACGGTTTCCTTCCCCAGCAGTTCCAGTTCCAGGGTAAACCGGTTCACTTGAAACAGCACCAGCCACCCGGCCACCGCCGCCAAAAGCAAGCCCAGCGCAGCCAGCCCCAAGCGCTTTCCGGCCCGGTGTACATTTTCTTTTTTTCTGTCTTTCATTTTGCCAACCTCTGCTCTCTTTGTTTACATAACATTATACACCCAGGATGCCCAAAATGGAAGAGGAAATCTCAAAATATTTTCAAAAAAGTCCCACGGCTTAAAACACCCGGTTCCGCGCCGGAAGATGCGGAACCGGGTGGGGTCAAATTTTGCTGGTAAGCCAATCCAGCATGGCCTGGCGGCCTTCTTCTGTCATGGGGAAGGTCTCCGAGCCTTCCATCTCGCTTTTTTCATAGCAGTACAGGCCGTGCCAGTATTCCACGAAAATATGACTCTGGTCAAAGTCCACCTCTTTGGCATTGGCCATGACCACATTGGGCTTGGCCCGGAATCGGAACAGGCCGCTGGAGCCGGTGAAGATGTTGTTCATGGCGAAGGTATGCAGCGTGGGCAGGAACAGTTCCTCCATGGCGCGCCCTCCTTAAACCAAGGCTTCCATCTCGTCCAGCAGCTCGCCGAACAGGGCCATGGCTTGCTCCACCGGCTCCGGGCTGGTCATATCCACCCCCGCGCCCTTCAGCAATTCGATGGGACTCTTGGAGCAGCCGCCGGAGAGGAAGCCCAGGTAATCCTTCACCGCGCTCTCCCCTTCCCGCAGTATCCGCCGGGACAGGGCGATGGCGGCGCAGTAACCGGTGGCATACTGGAACACATAATAATTGTAATAGAAATGGGGAATCCTGGCCCATTCCATGGCAATCCGGTCATCCACCACCATATCCGGCCCGAAGTATTCCACATTCAGCCGCTTGTACTCCGCGCACAGGGTTTCGGCGGTGAGGGTCTGGCCCTGGGCCACCATCCGGCCAATGTTCCGCTCGAATTCCGCGAACATGGTCTGGCGGTACAAGGTGCCCTTAAACTGCTCCAGGAAATGGTTGATGAGATAGGCCCGCTCCTTTTTGTCCTTGGTTTTTCCCAGCAGGTGCTCCATCAGCAGCGCCTCATTGCAGGTGGAGGCCACCTCCGCCACGAAGATCACATAATCCGCGTCAATGGGATTTTGGGTTTGATTGGACAGGTAGGAATGGAGGGCGTGGCCCATTTCGTGGGCCAGGGTGAACTGGCTGTCCAGGGTTCCGGTATAGTTCAGCAGCACATAAGGATGCACGGCGGCTCCGGCGGAGTACGCGCCGCTGCGCTTGCCCGTGTTCTGGTAGACATCGATCCAGCGGTGGTCAAAGCCTTCCTTCAAAATGCCGCGATAATCCTCCCCCAGGGGGGCCAGGGCCTCGTAAACCGTCTGCTTGGCCTCGGCAAAGGGAATGCGCCGATCCACGTCCTGAACCAGTGGGGTGTAGATGTCGTAGAAGTGCAGCTCCTCCACCCCCAGCAGCTTCTTCCGCAGCCGGACATAGCGGTGCATTTTGTCCAAATTCCGGTGAACTGCCTCGATCAGGTTGTCATAGACGGAAACCGGGACGTTGGTGGCGTCCAGAGACGCTTCCAGGGTGCTGGGATAGTGTCTGGCTTCGGAGAAGAATTTCAGCTGCTTATTCTGGGCGTTCAGCAAGGCCGCGGCGGTGTTTTGGAAGCCCGCCAGGGTGTCATAAAGGGCTTCATAGGCGCTTCTGCGCAGCTCCCGGTCAGCGCTTTCCTCCAACGTGACAAAGGTGCCTTGAGTCAAGGGGTGGCGCCCTCCCTGGGCATCCACCGCATCCGGGAAGGTCAAATCCGCATCGGTAAAGGCACCGTAAACCGTATCCGGCGCCTGAGCCATCTCCCCGGCGGCGGCCAGGAGCTTTTCCTCCGCGGCAGACAGGGTGTGCGCCTTCCGGCGGCGCAGATCCGTCACATAGCGGCGGTAGCGCTCCAGTGCCGGACAGGCGGCATAGAACCCTTCCAGCATTTCGTCGGACAGGGCCATAATCTCCGGGGTATCAAAGCTGCACGCGGCGCCGAAGGCCACCACCGTGCTGATGAACCGGCCGGACATGGCCTGGCAGGCGGCGTCCCGGGTGTCCTCGTCGGCACGGCGCATACAGTAATTCCCCAGGCGATCCGCCTTGACATTGGCCTGCTCCATCTTCGTCAAATAGGCGCAGAGGGTCTCGCCGCTCTCCCCCAAACGCCCGGCGTAGGCAGCCAGGGCGTCCCGGTCATCGTTCAGCGTTTCCAGCTCCCGCTCCCAATCCTGGGTAGTAGCATACAAATCTTCGATGGCCCACTTATCCTCCTGGGGGATTTCCTCCCGGTTTCTGATTTTCGTTTGTTCCATGGTCTCCTCCTGTAATCGCCGGGGCAGGTATCGCCGCCCCATTTGCTTTTTTCCTATTATACCACGGCGGCCAAAAAAAGCAACGCCCCTTGCAATTGTCCCCAAATTATGCTACAGTAGGCGGCGGTGATGAAAAATGAAGAAAAAGAAACTCCGGGGCAGCTTGAGCCTGCTGCTGGGAACCACAATCTGGGGCTTCGCCTTTATCGCCCAAAGCGTGGGCATGGATATGATCGGCCCCTTTACCTTTCAAGCGGTGCGCTGCACCTTGGCCGTACTGTTTCTGATTCCCTGCGCCTTTGTCATGGACATCGGCAAGTGCGATTTTCGGGAATCCATGGCGAAATGGAAAAATCCTCAGCTGTGGAAGGTGGGTTTTCTCTGCGGCTGCGCCCTGTTCGTGGCGGCGAGCCTGCAACAGATCGGCCTGGTATCCACCGACGCGGGAAAGGCGGGCTTTATTACCGCCATGTACATCGTGCTGGTGCCCATTCTGGGGCTGTTTTTGGGCAGGAAGCCTCCCAAAGCCGCCGTGTTTAGCGTGATTCTGGCGGTGGTGGGGCTGTACCTGCTCAGCTGCATGGGGGCCTCCGGGATCAACAAGGGCGACCTGTTCCTGATGGGCTGCGCCCTGGCCTTTGCGGTGCAGATCAACTGCATTGACCGGCTGGCGGGAAACCTGGACGGCCTGCGGCTCAACTGCATTCAGAGCCTGGTGGTGGCGGTGCTGTCCGTGCCCTTTATGGCGCTAACGGAAACCGTGGTAATCGCCGATATTCTCGCCTGCTGGGGGCCACTGTGCTTCGCGGGTATCTTGTCCATGGGCGTTGCCTACTCCTTGCAGATCATCGGTCAGAAGGATCTGGAGCCCACCGCCGCTTCCCTCATTATGAGCCTGGAATCCGTATTTGCCGCCCTGGGCGGCTGGCTGATCCTCCACGAGACCATGACCGGCTGGGAGCTGTTCGGCTGCTGCCTGGTGTTCGCCGCCGTGATTTTGTCTCAGCTGCCGGAGGGATTTTGGAAACGGATTGTTGGAAAACGATAAAACAGGGAATCCTCCGTATGGCCACAGCCATACGGAGGATTTGTTTCTATCGAATCTTTCAAATGCCCTTTCGTAGCGAAAGCGGCTTGAATGCTGGCTCAACTCCACGACAAACCAGAAGTTGTCTCTCAGTTGGCAAACCGAATCACTTGATGCTCGATATCCACTGTTGCCTCAACACCAAACGGAATAATACAACGTGGCTGCGCATGTCCAATATTGACATTGCACACGATAGGCAAACTCGGATGATCGATGACATCTACCAGGATTTGTTTATATTCCTGGGCGTACGTTTCATCCATCGGCTTGCCGATCAGAACGCCCGAAATCACATCAAAAATGCCGGTTTCTTTCAGCGCAACCACCGCTTTCCGATATTTTTGCGGAGACATCTTTTCTTCACTGGATTCTAACAGAAGAATCTTACCCTCCCAATCCTCTATCTCCGGGAATAGTCGGTACTTCTGACAAAGAAGCGGCATATCCCCATAGCGATCTCCATTGAAGAAGTCATAAATGGAATCTATACAACCGCCAAGAATCTCTCCTGAGAAAACAGGATTGCCTTGCAGCAATTCAAAACCATGATCCGAATGGGCTTTTAATGGTGTACCAACCTGGTCAATCCCAAAATCTGTCCTTGCTTCATACCAGATGTCGCTGGGGCTAACTTCTTTTATTGTTCCGTTTCTAATCAGCTCTTCAAAATACTGTTTTGTATATGGGAGCATATCTTTGTCCAGTTCACAGATATCGGCCAGGAAAGACTGCCCATAGAAGGTTTTCATTCCCACTTTATGGAACATGAAATGATTGATCGTCGTATCAGAAAAGCCAAGAAACACTTTATTGGACACTGCATCCGCCAGTTCATGATGTTCAAACAGGTAAGGAAGCAAGCGATATGTATCATCTCCGCCGATTGCGCAGAGAATCATATCCATATCCGGATCCTTGAGGGCTTGTAATAGATCCGCCGCACGCTCTGCGGGATGGTTTTTGACATATTCGATTCCTTTTAGGGCATGGGGCATGAAGTGAACGGTTATCCCCAAGTCCGTTAACCGTTTGATTCCGATATCTACCTCATGCTTTACAAAATCTTCCCCTATCGTTCCGCTGGACAAACTGACGATGGCGATATTCTGAATCATAATTCTTTCCTCCTCCACAAATACCGGTAAATCTTGCTCTTTTACTGAACAAAGAATGGCAGAGAAATCTGACGGATTCCCCTGCCAACAGGATGGAACACCCGCCCCTTAGCCGGGGCGTCTTATCCTTCCTCTTTCGGCTTGCGGTACTGCTCCGGAAGCGCCCCTTCGCCACCCATGAGCGCAGTCATTTCCTCGATGCGCTCCAGCGGGAACGGGGGATTCGCCAGGGGCTTCATGGCAATGGACATGAGCTTCATGGGATTGTCGTCCGCCAGCACCCGGTTGGAGCTGAGCTCCCCGCAGCGGCGGCAGCGGTGGATGATGGCCCACTCGCCTTTGTTCCGGACCCACACCGCCACCGGCTCCATGACACCACCGCAGTCGGATTCCCGGTCCCCCGGCTCAATGTCCACATGCAGTGAGCACAGGCAGTTGGGGCAGTGGTTGCGGTGGTCGCTGCCCGCTCCGGCGGGGACCACCAGCCGGCCGCAGTTCTTGCAGGTAAAGCTTTCCTCGCAGGCATGGGTCTTGTAATAGCCCTTTTCATACTGCCTTTTCTTGTTTTCCCGATTCATGGTCATACTCCTCAAAATCCGGCCGGAACCGTGTTTTTCTTCTATTATACCGGAGTTTGGGAATATGTCAATCCTTCCCCGCCAGATACTCCTGGGCAAAGTGGGCGGCCGCCGCGCCGTCTGCCGCCGCCGTCACGATCTGCCGAACCGCTTTGGTACGCACATCCCCCACGGCAAACACCCCGGGGATCTGGGTTCGGGTGGACTCGTCCGCCGGGAGATACCCTGCCGGATCCAGCATCAGCTGCCCTTTCACCAATTCCGTCGCTGGCTTGCGCCCAATGCTGACAAACACCCCATCGGTGATTCTCTCCGTTTCCTCCCCTGTGATGCCGTTTTGGAGCGCAACCGCCACGCGGTTTTCCATGGAACGCAAGGCTGTGACGTTGGAATTCCAGCAAAAGTCCACATTTTTTTGACTCTCCAACGCTTTCACGCTGATTTTTTCCGCCCGCAGGGTATCCCGGCGGTGGATGAGCGTCACCCTGTCCGCAATCCGGGACAGTACGAGCGCGTCCTCCACCGCGGAATTGCCGCCGCCTACAACCATTACGTCCTTTCCTTTATAAAACATTCCGTCACAGGAGGCGCAGTAATGAACCCCTTTGGCGGCAAATGCCGCCTCCCCGGGAACGCCCAGCTCCCGGGGCACCGCTCCCGCGGCATAGACCAGGGTTTTGGCAAAAAAGGTTCCACCGCTGGTTTCGATCCGCTTGGGAACCGCCGTCAGATCGCATCGGAGCACCTCAGCCAGCACCGTTTCCGCCCCGAATCGCTCCGCCCCCCGGCGCATGTTTTCCCCAAGTGTAAAGCCATCGATGCCCTGGTCAAAGCCGGGATAGTTGTCCACCTGGGAAGTCAGCGCCATCTGCCCGCCGGGACACAGCTTTTCCAGCACCACGACCCGCAGCCCTGCCCGGACGGCATACAGGGCCGCAGAATATCCCCCGGGGCCGCCGCCGATGACGGCCATATCATAAATGGTCGCCATCGTCTACCGCCCCAAGGCCTGCCGGAGAAAATCCTCGATTTTTGCCTTGGCGTCCGGGGCGGTGATGCTGCCCAGACGCTGGCCCGCCCGGTATAGGATCAGCGTGGGAAGAACCGTAATGTTCTCCTGCCGCGCTATCTCCGGCTCCGCGTCAATGTTCAGTTTGGCAAGGATACAGCTTTGGCCCATTTCTGCCTCAATGCTTTCCAGTGCCGGAGCAATCCGGCGGCAATGGCCGCACCAGGGCGCCCAAAAGTCCACCAGCACCGGCTTGTCCCCTTGAATCTCCCTCTCAAATTGCGCTCGATTCCATTCTTTCACCTGTTACCGCTCCTTTCCTTTCACAGTATGCCCCATACCGGCGTGTTTATCTGTTTTTCCAGAGAAAACGGACATTTCTACCAAAGAACACAAAAATGAAATTGACATGGACGGGGATAGAGATTATACTATGGATATATCGATACCACCCTAACTACATAAGGAGAGAATACTATGACCATTACCAAGGACATCCGCTATGTTGGCGTCAATGACCATAAGGTTGACCTGTTCGAGGGACAGTATGTGGTACCCAATGGCATGGCTTACAATTCCTATGCCATTGTGGACGACAAGGTCGCCATCATGGATACCGTGGACAAGAATTTCACCCACGAATGGCTGGACAATATCCAGAATACCCTCCAGGGCCGGAAACCGGATTATCTGGTGGTGCAGCACATGGAGCCGGATCACTCCGCCAACATTGCCAACTTCTTGAAGATTTACCCCGAGGCCACCGTGGTCTCCTCTGCCAAGGCCTTCACCATGATGCAGCAGTTCTTTGGGGATGACTACGCCGACCGCCGCATTGTCGTGGGCGAGGGCGATACCCTGTGCCTGGGCAAACATACCCTGGCGTTTGTGGCCGCTCCCATGGTTCACTGGCCCGAGGTCATCGTGACCTATGATACCTGCGACAAGGTTCTGTTCTCCGCCGACGGCTTTGGCAAGTTCGGCGCGCTGGATGTGGAGGAGGATTGGGCCTGCGAAGCCCGCCGCTACTACATCGGCATTGTGGGCAAGTACGGCCCCCAGGTGCAGGCCCTGCTGAAAAAGGCCGCCACACTGGACATTGCCGCCATCTGCCCTCTGCATGGCCCTGTGCTGACGGAGAACCTGGGCTATTATATCAACCTGTACGACATCTGGTCGTCCTACCGGGTGGAGAGCGAG
Organism: uncultured Clostridia bacterium; assembly: GCA_945946745.1. GTDB lineage: Bacteria > Bacillota > Clostridia > Oscillospirales > Oscillospiraceae > Faecousia. Next base: position 8,953 of record CAMEWZ010000063.1, read on the forward strand.
GGCATCGTCGTCGCCTACACCTCCGTCTACGGCCACACCAAGGCCGCTGTGGAGCTGCTGGTGCAGA
>CAMEWZ010000064.1 GCA_945946745.1 uncultured Clostridia bacterium
ACTTTAAGATCGATCCCACCGCCAAGGACGGCATGATGGATCTGGCCCGGCTGGGTGAACTGGGCAACCAGGGCGTGCTGGCACTGCTGGCCGACTCCACCAACGTGGAGCGCCAGGGCTACACCCCCAGCGAGAACCTGGTGGCCGACAGCCTGGACCGGCAGTTCAAAAACTGCGACCAGCGGATCATCGTCACCACCTTTGCCTCCAACATGCACCGCATCCAGTCCATTGTGGCCACTGCCCAGCGCTACGGGCGCAAGGTGGCCGTCACCGGACGGAGCATGGAAAATATGCTGAAGGTGGCCCAGGAGCTGGGGTATCTGACGGTCAAGCAGGGCACCATTGTGGATATCACCGCCATCAAGAGCCTGCCCAAGAATAAGATCGTCATTGTCTCCACCGGCTCCCAGGGTGAAAACATGTCGGCGCTGTACCGGATGGCCTTCGGCACCCACAAGCAGGTGGATATCACCGCCGGAGACCGGATCATCATTTCCGCCTCCGCCATTCCCGGCAATGAGAAGGCGGTTTCCAAAATCATCAACGAGCTGTACCGCAAGGGCGCGGATGTGGTCTACGAAAAAAGCGAGGGCCTGCATGTGTCCGGCCACGCCTGCCAGGAGGAGCTGAAGATCGTGCACGGTCTTGTAAAGCCCAAGTTCTTCCTGCCCATTCACGGTGAACAGCGGCACCTGCAAATCCATTCCAAGCTGGCCCAGTCCATGGGCATGAATCCCAAAAATATCCACATTGGTGAAATCGGCACCGTATTCGAGTTCACCGGGAAAACCTGCCGGGTCAAGGGCACCGTCACCGCGGGCAAGGTCTTTGTGGACGGCTCCGGCGTGGGCGATGTGGGCAGCGTGGTGCTGCGGGATCGCAAGCACCTGGCCGAGGACGGCATGATCGTGGTCTGCGTGAACCTGAGCGCCGAGGACGGCAGCGTGGTCACAGGGCCGGATATCATCACCCGTGGCTTCATCTATGTGAAGGAATCTGAGGAGCTGATGGATTCTCTGCAAACTGTGGCTATGGAAGCCATCGAGCGCTGCCAGCGCAAGCATATCCGGGATTGGTCGTCCATCAAATCCGCCATCAAAAACGACTTGAGCGGCTACCTGTACAAAGCCACTAAGCGCAATCCCATGATTTTGCCTGTTATTTCGGAAGTATAATCCCGCCCGGGTGCGCCAAACCGCGCACCCGGGTTCTGTATGGGATTTTTCCGTTGACAGTTGACAATTGACAATTGACAATTGACAGTTGAAAGGGAAGGAGTCCCTTCGGGACGAATGAAACAGCAGTTGATAAACGTTTCTTTCTTCTGAAAGCACACTGCATTTTGCGTGTTGCCAATCATTTTTATTCATCCCGAAGGGATACCATATCCATGCCAACCAAAGATCGGAGACTCCTATGCGCTATTACTTTGCCCCAATGGAGGGGCTGACGGACAGCGTGTTCCGTCGGCTGCACCATCAGTATTTCCCCGGCGTAGACCGCTACTATATGCCCTTCCTCTCCCCCACCGTCCACCGGGCATTGACCCACAAGGAGCAGCGGGAACTGCCGCGAGCGGACAGTGTGCCTTTTTCCGCCGTCCCCCAGGTGCTTACCAAAAGTGCCGAAGATTTCCTCTGGGCCGCCCGGGTCTGCCGGGATTTGGGCTACGATGAAGTCAATCTGAATCTGGGCTGCCCCTCCGGCACGGTGGTCGCCAAGGGAAAGGGCAGCGGTATGCTCCGAAACCTTGAGGAACTGGATCGGTTTCTGGATGCCGTCTTTTCGAATTCCCCTCTGCCCATCTCCGTGAAAACCCGGATCGGATTGGAAAGCGCCGAAGAATTTCCCGCCTTAATGACGGTGTTCAACCGCTATCCCATCCGGGAGATGACCGTCCATCCCCGGGTGCGGAAGCAATTCTACGAGGGTGCGGTAAATCGGGAAGCCTTTGCCTATGCGGTGAAAAACAGCGCCAATCCCCTGTGCTATAACGGGGATATTCATACCCTGGCCCAGGCGGAGAACCTGGCAGCGCAATATCCCGGACTGTCCGCCGTGATGATCGGCCGGGGCCTGCTGGCGAATCCCGGAATGCTTTCCGGAGGCACCGATGTGCATGCCCTGGAGGCTTTCATGAACGAGCTGCTGGCCGTCTATGAGCAGGAATTCGGCGGCAGCCGCAACGCCATGTTCCGGCTGAAGGAGCACTGGAGCTATCTGCGCCGCAGCTTTCCCGGCAGCGAGAAGCTGTGGAAGGCACTGCGCAAAACCACCGATCCGAGCCAGTTTCGGAGCATCACCGGTGAGCTATTTCATACGCTCCTCTTCACGCCCCCGTCTGAGGAAGAATAAATATTCAAATTCCGAATGTCTATAAAATCCGCTGTTTCCACCCATTTTTGGATTTTATGCCACACTTTTTCATATTCTGAAAAAAATTCCAGATTGTGCTTGTTGTGCTTGACAAATTCACCAAATTGCTGTATAGTGCTTTGTAAATAATTCATAAACCCCCTCGATGTAAAGCAAAGGCGTTTTCATCCGGTCTATCGGACGAGAACGCCTTTTTCGTATTCTTTTCTGCATGGAGATGAAAGAAATGATTAAGCTGGAACATGTTAACAAGTATTTTGGCGACCTGCATGTGCTGAAGGACATCAATCTGGAGGTCAAGGAAGGCGAGAAGCTGGTGATCATCGGCCCTTCCGGCTCCGGAAAATCCACCACGGTTCGGTGCATGAATTTCTTGGAGACGCCCAGCAGCGGCCATGTTTATATTGACGGAGAGGAGCTGACCGCCAAAAACAAGACCAAGCTGGTACGCAAAACCACCTCCATGGTATTCCAGCAGTTCAATCTCTATCCCCATATGACGGTGCTGCACAATCTGACCCTGGCTCCCATTAAGCTCCACCACAAGAGCAAAAAGGAAGCCGAGGAGCTGGCCTACCATTATCTGGACGTGGTAGGTCTGCGGGACAAGGCCCACGTTTACCCCACCACCCTGTCCGGCGGCCAACAGCAGCGCATCGCCATCGCCCGTGCCCTGTGCGCCCAGACCAAGATCATCCTTTTTGACGAGCCTACCTCCGCGCTGGATCCGGAGACCATCCAGGAGGTTCTGGACGTGATGATTAAGCTTGCCAAGGAGAACATCACCATGGTGGTGGTGACCCACGAAATGGGCTTTGCCCGGCAGGTGGCCGACCGGATCCTTTTCATGGCCGACGGCATGATCCTGGAAGAAGGCACCCCGGACGAATTCTTTGAAAATCCCACCAACGAACGGCTGAAGCAGTTCCTGGGCAAGATCATCCGCAAATAAGCGGTATTTCCCTGGTTTCTCCCAGCCGGCTGACCTCCGGCAGGTGGAAATAGAAAATCTCAGAATTTGGAGGAAAAGATTATGAAAATGAAGCGTTTTGTATCCGCTGCCCTGTGCGCGCTGATGCTGCTGCCCGTGCTGGCAGGCTGCGGCGCAAAGACGGAGGCTCCCGTTACCACAGCAGCTCCCGCCGCTTCCCCCGCTGCCGCTGAGACCACCGCCGCTCCCGTTTCCTACGGCGCGGATGTGGATGCCATCGTTGACCGGGGTGTGCTTCGGGTCGGCGTGAAGAACGCGGTGCTGGGCTTCGGCTTCCAGGATGAGCTGACCGGCGAATATAGTGGCATGGAAATCTCCCTGGCGGAGAAGATCGCGGATTACCTGGGCGTGGATGTGGAATTTACCGCCGTCACCGCCGCCACCCGTACCGAGCTGCTGGATTCCGGCGATATTGACTGTGTGCTGGCTACCTTCACCATCACGGACGAGCGCAAGAAGAGTTGGGATTTCACCACGCCCTACTATACCGACTATGTCACCGTCCTGGTAGAGGATGCCTCCGGCATCACCTCCCTGGCTGACCTGGTGGACAAGAAGGTGGGCGTCTCCTCCGGCTCCACCTCCGCCAAGGCTCTGGTAAAGGCCATGATCGAAGGCGGCTTCCTCTCCGGCGACAACTTTGACCCCGATACCTTTGATCCCGCTACCTGGACTGAGGGCGTAAGCTTCGCCCAGTATGACGACTATCCCACCATTTCCACCGCTCTCAGCGCCGGTGAAGTGGACGCCTTCTGCGTGGATAAGTCCATTCTGGCGGTATACCACACCAACGGCCGCAGCTACATCGCCGACAAGTTCTCTCCCCAGGAATACGGCATTGCCACCACCAAGGATTCCGGCATGAGCAAGCTGTGCGAGGAGCTGATCACCACTTGGCTCTCTGACGGCACCATTGACGCGCTGATTGCCGAGAACGGCATCGGCTGATCCAACCAATCCCCATCCGCCGGGGCGCTCCCCCGGCGGATGCCCTATATAGAAGGAGGCTTCTCATGGCTGGTCTGTTTTCCCCAGAGGCATGGAACAAAATATGGATTTACCGGGACACGTTTTTCCTGGGATTGAAAAACACGGCGGTGACAGCGCTGTTCGCCCTGGCGCTGGCGCTGGTGATTGGCATTTTCTTTGGCCTTCTAGCCACCAGTGGGAAGAAGCCCCTCGCCGCCCTTGCCCGGGTGTATGTGGAGGTCATTCAGAATACCCCCGTTTTGCTGCAAATGTGTTTTTTGTACTACGCCCTGGCTTTCTCCAATCGGAGCATCGGCATCATCAATACCGGCATCCTCACCCTGGGTATTTATCATGGCGCCTACATGGCGGAGGTTGTCCGGACGGGCATCGAGTCCATCTCCAGGGGGCAGTTTGAGGCGGCCCATTCCCAGGGCTTCGGCTACATCGGCACCATGTACCACATCATTCTCCCGCAAAGCATCAAGATCATCCTGCCCCCCATGGTCAACCAGGTGGTGAACCTCATCAAGAACACCTCCTGCCTGTACATCGTAGGCGGCGCGGATCTGATTTCCGTTACCTACAGCTTTGTCACCGGCGAGAATACCGGCGGTGCTTATGCTCCGGCTTACCTAATCAGCGGACTGCTGTTCTTCATCGTCTGCTGTCCCCTGTCCTCCCTGGCAAGCCTGTGGGAAAATTCCTTAAAGAAGCGGGACGTGCGCTCCGGCAAAGCGCAAAAGAGTCTGGAAAGGATGGCGTAAGACTATGGAAGAAGTATTGGGCAGTCTAAGGATGATTACCAACCCCGCGGTTTTCGCCTACATTATGAAGGGCGTGGCCTTCACCGTCCTCATTTCCGTGGTGGCCGTGCTCCTGGGGATTTTCTTCGGCTCCATTCTGGCCATGGTGCGCAACTACTGCACCAGTCCCAAAACCAGGGCCTTTCAATGGCTCTCCATCGCCTATATCGAAATCTTCCGGAATACGCCGCTGCTGCTGTGGATTTTCATTTGCCTAGTTTTCTGCCCCTGTCCATCGATTTTAAATCGGAAGCTGTGGGGACTGTCCTCGGCGGAGGTCAAGCTGTTGTTCAAAACCGCCGTGGCGTTGATTCTTTTTACCTCCTCCGTAATCGCGGAGATCGTCCGGGGCGGCTTAAACTCCGTGGCCCACGGCCAATTTGAGGCAGGCCATGCCCAGGGCTTTTCCACGGTGCAGATTATGCTCTACATCATTCTGCCCCAGGCCTTCCAGAATATCGTCCCTACCCTGCTCAGTCAGGTCATCACCACCATCAAGGATTCCTCATACCTTGCCAACGTGGCTACCATTGAGCTGATGTCCCGGGTGAAGAAACTGCTCAGCTCCGCCCACCGGTACAACGGGCTGAACACCGTGAATGTTTCGGATGTATTTGTGCTGTTTGGATTCGCCTGTCTCATCTATTTTGTCATCAACTTTTCCCTGTCCTGCCTGGTTAGGTGGCTGCGGAAGCGGAAGAAAAAAGCGAATCTTGTGAAAGTAACTGGGTAAAGGAGCGCGGGATATGAAGCAATATGTCATCACTCTGTCCAGACAGTTCGGCAGTCTGGGACGGATCATCGCCCAGCGGATGGCTCGGGAGCTGGGCATCGATTTCTATGACCGGGACATAGTGGAGGAAACCGCCTATCGGATGGGTCTGCCGGTTTCCGTCATCAGCAGCAAGGAAGAGCACTCCGATTCTATTTACTTCCGATATCAGTACCCTCTGGGTACCGGCATTGCCAGCATGCAGGATGAAATCTTTCTGATTCAGAAAAATATCATCCGGGATCTGGCCCAGAAGGAATCCTGCATCATCGTAGGCCGCTGCGCGGACAGCATCCTCATGGATATGGAAAACCATTTGAATGTCTACATCTACGCCCCCTTTGAGGCCCGGATGCGCAACTGCGTGGAAACGCTGAAAATGGACGAGAAAACCGCCCGAAAAATGATTCGGGAGGTAGATCGCTCCCGGGAGCTGTACCACCGGCGTTACTGCCCGGAGTACGTGAACGCCGCCACAAACAAGGACATTCTGCTGGATTCCAGCCGGTTCGGCGTGGACGGTACCGCCGAAATCCTGGTGGAACTGGCTAAGAAGCTGTTTGCCGACTGAACGCAAAACCGCCGACGCTTTTTTTTGCGTCGGCGGTTTTGCGTTATTCTTTGCTTTTCTGGATCTTCAACTGGGTTTGGCGGTTGATCTCGGCCTTCAGCGCCCGCAAGTAGGGAGAAAACTGCACATTTTCCTCCCCATAGGTCAATTGCAGGTCATATTCCAGCGGCAGCCAAGAGGCAATGTCCGCCTCGTTATGTTGAATCACCGCCTCTAACCTGTCCAGGGCTTTGTAAAGCTTTGCCTCCAGGGTCTGCTGGGCGTTCATTTCCCCCAGCAGGGCGGCAAATTCTCCCCGGGCTGGCTCCGGCAGAGTCTGCACCCAGCTGTCCAGCACCGCGTCCTCTTTCTGTGTGTCGGCGGGGGTTTTGTCAAAGGTGGGGATATCCCCGGTAAAGGCCTCCCCCAGGTCGTGGATTAGGCACATCCGAATCACTCTGTCCCTGTCCGCTTCGGGAAATTCCGGCCCCACCAGCATAGCCATCAGCGCCAAGCGCCAGGAATGCTCCGCCACACTCTCCCGACGGCCGGAGGAGGTATCGCTGTGCCGGGTGTTGCATTTCAGCTTTTCCGCCACGGACAAAATATCCAACAATTCTTCCGGTTTCATATTCACTCCCGATAAAACACGAGGCCGATGTTTCCATCGGCCTCAAAAATTTCTCAAGAAAGCACCAGCTTGTCGTCCACTTCCGTGGAGCCGGAGGCCTGGCTGAACAGATTCAGCAGCTGCTCCACCGTCAGATTCTTCTTCTCCTCACCGGACACATCCACCGCGATATTGCCGTCATACATCATAATCAGCCGGTTGCCATAGGCAATGGCGTCACGCATGTTGTGGGTAATCATCAGCGTGGTCAGCTTGTCCTTCTCCACGATGCGCTGGGTGGCTTCCAGCACCTTGGCAGCGGTCTTGGGATCCAAGGCGGCGGTGTGCTCATCCAGCAGCAGCAGCTTGGGCCGCTGCAAGGTAGCCATCAGCAATGTCAGCGCCTGGCGCTGGCCGCCGGAGAGCAGGCCAACCTTGGCGGTCATGCGGTTTTCCAGCCCCAGGCCCAGAATCTTCAGCTGCTCCCGGTAGGACTCCCGCTCAGCCTTTGTGATCCCCGCCCGAAGCGTACGGGTCTTGCCCCGGCGGGCAGCCAAAGCCAGATTCTCCTCGATCTGCATGGTGGCGGCGGTGCCCATCATGGGATCCTGGAATACCCGGCCGATGTAAGCGGCACGCTTGTATTCCGGCAGCGCCGTGACATTGACACCGTCGATGGAAATGGTGCCGGAATCCACGCTAAATACGCCTGCGATGGCGTTCAGCATGGTGGACTTGCCCGCGCCGTTACCGCCAATGACCGTGACAAAGTCTCCCTCCCGCATTTCCAGGTTCAGACTCCGGAGGGCGACCTTTTCATTGACGGTACCGGGGTTGAAGGTTTTCCAAACATTTTCCAATTTAAGCATGCTGGCTCTCCTTTCCCATCTTTTTGCGGAACACCTGGCTCTTCCAGTAGGGGATGGCCAGGAACAGCGCCACCACCAGGGCGGTGAGCAGCTTCAAATCGTTGGTATTGAGGCCCAGCTGGAGGACGATCTGGATGACGATGTAGTAAATCACCGCGCCGCAGACCACGGATACCAGCTTCAGCGCGAAGTTCCGGAACACCCGGCTCAGCAGAACCTCGCCAATAATCACCGCGGCCAGGCCAATGACGATGGCGCCCCGGCCCATGTTTACATCCACCGCGCCCTGGTACTGTGCCAGCAGGCCGCCGGACAGGGCTACCATGCCGTTGGACAGCATCAAGCCGAAGGTAATGGTGGACTTGGTGTTGATGCCCTGGGCGCGGGCCATGTGCTGGTTGGCGCCGGTGGCCCGGAGGGAGCTGCCATATTCGGTGCCGAAGAACCAGTACAGCAGACCGATCAGCACCACCAGAATCAGAATCACCAGCGGGATGGGGTTATTCAGCGACCACTCCCGGACATAGCGCTGGGATACCAACAGGTCATATTTGTCCACACCGATGGGGGTATTGGCCTTGCCGGACATGATCCGCAGATTCACGGAATACAGCGCCAGCTGGGTCAAAATACCTGCCAGAATGGCAGGAATGCCGCAGCGGGTGTGCAGCAGGCCCGTACACAGCCCGGCCAGAATACCGGCCAAAAAAGCACACAGCAGGGCAAGCCAGGGATTGCATCCGGCCCGCATCAGAATGACGCAGACCGCGCCGCCGGTGGCCAGAGAACCGTCCACCGTCAAGTCGGCCACGTCCAGAATCCGGTAGGTGATGTAAACACCGATGGCCATGATACCCCAGAGCATTCCCTGGGACACGGCGCCGGGCATGGCATTCAGTAGGGATTGGAAGAAATTCATATCTATAATCCGCCTTTCTGCGAAAGGCACCGGCGGGGTTATGAAACCTG